>CACZAW010000097.1 GCA_902779225.1 uncultured Ruminococcus sp.
TTTTAAAAAAACCGATTCTACGAAAAAACGCCGCCGAAACATCTGTGTTTCAGCGGCGTTGTTATCTTTATTTTCTGCGTTCTCTTCTGCGTCTGCCGTAGGCTCTTCTTTCTCTTGTCGGTTTCGGTACCGCGGGATGGGTCTGACGGTAGATGCGATAGCCCATGCGCACCGCGCCGTCGACCATCAGCACGATGCCGACCGATACGGAAAAATCGTAAACCATGTCCGAGCTGACTACCAAAAAGCATATGCCGTATACGAACAGCAAAAGCGTCTCGAAGGCGTGGACGACACGCATAAAGGTATCATCTTGCTTATCTGTAGCTTTTGACATCTGGCGAAAGGCGAGGATGATCGCAATGATCCCGCACAGGATGCTGCCGATCATGAACAACGCCTGTTTTTTGACCACGATCACGATGCAGATCGCGATTAGCGACGCCAGAAGATAGACACGCTCTTTGATCATGCTGAACTTCCATTCCGCCTGATACAGGCGGCGAATCGTCAGCACCAGCTCGATCGCCGTCAGCGCAAGGAAGAACACCATCGCGGTGATCTCCAACGCCCTGTCGGAGGCAAGTACAAAAAACAATCCGGTTCCGAGCAGTACGAGATTCTTGGCGACCTGACACTGACCGAGCCATTGGATCAGTCCGATCTTCCTGATGCTGGAGATCGCGTTGCCGAACAACGCCTGCTCAGGCAAGGATGCGACCGCCTTGCGCGTCGTATGGCTGCCGGACATCAGCTTCATCGCGATGCCCTCGAGCGAATCCAAGCCCTTATCCATGATATCGCTGACCGTCAGCGCGCCGTCGGAGGCGAGCGCATCAAACAGCTCGTTGACAAAGGTCTTTCGCTCGTCCTGACCCATATTACTGATCCAGCGGTCAATCAGCCCGCTCATCTTCAACGACTGTTCATCATAGTGATCCGACGTCAGGAGTTCTCCGTAGCTGACCCCCCATGTGAACAGATCGTGCTGCAGCAGGCCGTTGCCGGAGGACTTGATGATCACGGTGTCGTCGATTTTCGGCTCGAACAGCTTGCCGATCAGGCAGAATTCGGGAACGATCCGAACGGCGCGGCGATTTACCTTCTCGATATTTTCGACGTCCAGCACCTCGGGGCAGAATCCGGGACCGTCCAGCAGATAGACCTTGTTCACGTTCTCCCAGAGATCGAACTTCAGATACGCGGCGGCGTAGAGCGCGAGATTTGCGCCCTTTGAATGTCCGCCGATCATATTGACGGTATTGGGCAGGAGATTATCGCAGGCATATTGCAGCGCCAGCTCCTGTGACTGTGTGCGGGTAAAGGAGATCATAAAGTCCTCTTTCCACCCCGCCAGCGTATCGTCGGTGCCGCGGTACGCGATGAAATTGAACAGACGCGGCATCTCAAAGGTGACGGCGACAAACTGGACGGCGTTCTCATGATCGAGCTTTTCCGTATAGTTTTTCACCAGCGTTGAACCGTAGCGCACCGACTTCGCGACGATCTCGCAAAACTCGTCGCACAGATCGTTATGCAGAGCGGTGTAGAACGGCGGCTCTCCCCTCTCGGAACGGATCCTGCGGTAGGTCTCGCGCAGTGTCATCGGAGCGTCGGGCGCTTTCTTCACGCTGAAATCATAATAGACCAGCGTACTAAGCACCAATGCGTCGACATCGTTGAACGCTTTTTCTTCAAAGGTAAACCCACCCATCCATTTTACATAATCATAAATATTATCCGTATTCCTCACCTTCAATTCCGTTCGCTTCTTTCTATCAGTGTAGCATATCTCATAGGAATAATCAACATTTCTATTGACTCTTCTTTCCGGAACATATGGACAAGCGGCGCTGATTCTGGTATCCTTAAGATATAAGGAGTGGATAAGATGGCTTTCGGCGACTTTGTGATACGAAAAAAATCCGATCTGATCGGCGCGATCAACGAATACGGCTTTTTGCCGTTTTTTGAAAACTCTATCGAAGGCTTCTCTATCGAAGAGCACGTTGACCCCGCCTGCTGGTGGCACAGTGATACCGGCGAATGGCGCGTGTGGGAATGGAAGGGTCCCGTCATCCGCGAGACCGGATGCGCCTACGGAAAGTTCTTTGAAAAGAAGGCGTGTTATATCAGTAAGGAATGGTTCCCGGATTTTGCCAATTACCGCCGCGACGGGTATGATTTTGACGCGCGGTATGACGATGGGCTGGCATCGCTGAAGGACAAGCAGCTTTATGAGCTGACAGAAGCAAACGCACCCGTGCTGTCAAAGCAGCTAAAGCAGCTCGGCGATTATCGCAAGGGCGGCAACAAAGGCTTTGATACCGTCATCAACCGGTTGCAGGCGCAGTGCTATGTCGTCATCAGCGACTTTGTGTATATGAAGGACAAATACGGTCGTCCCTACGGATGGGGCGTCGCGGAGTATTCTACTCCGGAAGCGTTCATGGGCGCAGACTTTACGGAAAAGGTATACGACCGCACGCCCGAGGAATCGTACGAGAGGATCCTCTCGCATTTTTGCAGGCAGTTTCCGAACGTGGAGATCGAGCGACTGAAAAAATTTATCAAATAAACTTTTTAGATAATAGTATAAGAGGCTTTCGCAGAACTTCTCGTTTTGCGAAAGCCTCTTTTCATTTACCAAAAAGATACAGACAGCGGGACCGTCGATCGTTCCGCTGTCTGTATAGATTGATTATTGATTATCTTACGGCGCGCCGACGGTCGTCATGGGAATGATAGTGAACACGCTGAGTATCATGATAAGTGATAACAGAATGCTCAGAGGTTTTCTGAGTATGCGCATGATATCTCCTTCCGAATTATTATACATTTTATTGGTAAACATACCTATTTAGTGTTTATACAACAAAACATTCCGATACATAAGATAAAATGCACGATTTTTGAAAAACAATTGACGACAAAACGGCGTATTATTCTATAAAAGCAAAAACCGGCTGCCCGAAGGTAGCCGGTAAGCGGGTTTTATTCAACTTTTCAATCTCATGCAGAGATCGGCTTGCCGATCTTATCATAGTCGCCTAAGTCCGCAAGCCAGCGCTGGATCGCCGACGCGTCAAAGATCGTGACCTGACCGTCGCCGTCAGCATCCGCGTGCTCACTGAGGAACGGATCCGGATCCATGCCGGCAAGATATCGCTGGATCAGTGAAGCGTCAAAGATCGTGACCTGACCGTCGCCGTCGACATCGCCGCAGAGCTGTCCGACGAACACAGCCTTCTTCGCAGGCGTCGTGCCGTCCGACTCATAGAGGTGATAATTGTAAATGCCGTTTTCGGGAGTCGTCATTTTCAGCGAGTCGTCATAATTGAAGCCGTGGACTGCCCAGAGCGAGTATACTCCGCCTTGTGCTTCAAGATAGCCTACGCCGCTGTTGACGGTAATGACTCTGTCGCAGCCGAGCCCGTAAATAGATTGTCCGATCGCGATGAGCCTGCCGGAAGCGATCGTGAGGTCGCCGTTTGTAAAGACGCCGATATTTGATCCTAAGAAGGTGAAATCGCCGTCGATCGTCAGCGGTTGGTGATTGCCGGTCTCAAGCCCTGTTTCATTCAGCGCCGACTTCATATGATAGCTGCCCTTGACGGTCAGGGGAACCTGAGAATAGATCGTATCTTTTGTGGGGAATAACGGGGACTTTTGATAGCCGTCGGTGATGTTCGGCTCGTCAAGCGTCAGCGTACCGGTCTTGGGATCGAACTTCGCCCTGCCTCCGTCATTCAAAATATCGTCCTTATTCTTGATCGTGACCTGCGTTGCGCCGACCCAGACCGGATAGTCCTTAGGTGCGGAGATCAGACAGAACTCGGAGAGCTGGAAGGTTCCGCCGCCCTGTGTCGCGCTGACCGTAAAGCGATAATAGGTGAACGACGTCAAGTCGTGATTGTTGATCGGGAAGGTATAGGGCTCGAAATTGACGGCTCCAAACGTATAGTTTTCGATGGTTTCGGAAAGCGTCGTCCATGTGCTGCCGTCCGGGCTGCCCTCAAGCTTCCATGATAAGGGGTTGCGCCCGGGGTTCGTCTGGGTATCGTTGGCGGTGGTAAGGATGTAGCCGATCGGGATCACCTCGTCGTTGCTCCTGAAGGTGACTGTGATCGGATACTTCGGCGAGGAATAGCACCACTTCGTGCTTGTATCGCCGTCGACAAAGTTTTCGGCGCCTTCGTTATTATTGCCGCCGGAGCCGACAGCATCGGAATAGCCGGATATTTGTTCGGCGTCCGTTGGCTTTTCAACGGTTACATTTTCGGCGGGTACGAGCAGCGTGAGGACGCTCTCGTTTCTGCCTAATATGCCGGCGCTCGAATTATACAACTCGTTCGCGTTGGGTACGGTCAGTGAGATGCGCTCGCCCTCAGCCGCATAGATCGTGCCGTCATAGGTGATACCGGGCGTGCCTTTGAGCGAAATATCGTCGCCGGTCACGGTATAGGCGAGCTTGCCCTGATTGCTCCACGGACGGTTTCCGCCGGTCTCCTTGTCCGCCTTGGTATAGTAGCAATTCGTCACGGATGCGGAGGGATTTCCTCTGCCGATGGGCTGAGCGCTGTCACTCAGGTCGAGACAGTTCTCCAGCACGGGGGTCGAGCCGTTATCGCTCCATCCCCAGAAGGTGCCTGCGATCAAGCCGTTGATCGTGCCGGAAAAGACGCAATTGGAGATGATGGTCTTGGCGGAGCTGCCGCCGTGGCCGACAAATCCGCCGCAGTAGGTGTCGGAGGTGGTGATCGTTGCCGCTACATGACAGTTCTCGATGAGGTTATCGGCAGTGCCTCTGATCCCGCCGACGAGAGCGGAAACGTGTCTGCCGCCGCTGACGGAACCGTCGACCTTCAGATTCCTGATCGTCGCGCCTTCGATCGTAAAGGGCGATGAGGACATATTATCGAGGGTCAGGGTATGACCGTCGCCGTCGAATGTGCCGCTGAAGTGTTTCCCGCCGGAACCGACAGCGGTCGAGACGGCGATGTCATTTGTCATCTTGAAGTATTTGCCGCTTGTATTATTGCCGTTCGCGACGAACTCTGCGAGGGTATTCCAGTCCTCGGTGCTCTTTATCAGATACGGGGACTCGGCGGTGCCCTCCCCATCAAGATCGAGCGGAACAACTTTCTCGATGACTACTTCGTTCGCGGCATTGTCGCTCGAATCAGCGATACAATATCCGCCGGTAACCCTTTTTATAACGCCGTTTTTGGGGGTTGTGATGATCGCGCTGTCACAAAGCTCCGGTTCGTAGGCCGAGCGTATTGCGCCGCAGGTGCTATCCGATCCTACAACGTGCAGTTTTGTCAAGCCCTCATGGATAATCAGACTGCCGCCGCAGTTTATGCCATATCTATTGGAACTGGTTGCTGTTATGTCAACCGTACCGGACTCTATGACAACGCTTCCGTCGCAGTAGACAGGGGTCTCGGAACCGAAAAGCGTAAAGTCGCCGTCAAATGTCAGCGTATTCCAACGCTTGACGCCGACGCCTAATTTGGTGTCAGACGACGTCATGTGATAACTGCCCTTGATGATCAGGGAGATGAAAGAAGATATCTTCGCGTAGCCGGATGACGTCCATAGATTATGTCCGCCCTCGATGGTCGGGTTGTTGAGGGTCAGGGTATTGGTGGAAGGATCGAACTTCGCCTTGCCGCCGTCGTTCAAGATATCATTTTTGTTCTTTTCCGTGACCTGTGTCGAGCCGACCCATAATTCATATACTGTTTCCGGGTCTGCTGTGGAAGGCTGTGTCGGGGGATTTGTCGGAGGATTCGTGGGAGGATTCGTCGGGGGATCCGTCGGAGGGTTCGTCGGGGGATCTGTCGGAGGATCCGTCGGAGGCTCGGTCTGCTTTTGCTCGATCACCACATGGTTTGCAAAACTGTTCGCGGTGTTATCAAAAACGCCGACAAGCCCGAATGAGGTATCGGTTTTATATGACCAGTTCTCGGGGGTGATAACGGTGATATCGCTGCTGTTGTTGACGATGCTGTTCGCATAGAGAGCGACGTCAGCGCCCGTAAGCTCGACGCCGACAACGCCGTCCGCTACGGTAAAGGCGCCGCGATAAGCCATCACGCCGATATGACCGCTGCTCTCGGCGGTAAAGCTGCCGGAGGCGATCGTAACGGCATCCAGCGCATACGCGGCATATTCGGAGCCCTTGAAGGTGAAGTTGCCGTCAAAGGTAAGGCTTTTTCCCGAATAGACGCCGAAGCTGCTGTCGGCTGCGATCATATTGTATCTTCCCTTGACGGTCAGATCGTCGGGGGAATAGAGCTTCATGGAGTAGGAGCCGTTGGTAAATACATCGCCGATCGTCGGGTTATCCAGCGTCAGCGTCTTGGTATCGGGATCGTATTTTGCTCTGCCGCCGTCGCCCAAGATATCGTCCTTGTTCCTGGAGGTGATCTGCGTTGCGCCGACATACACCCCGTAGTTCGTCACGGATTCACGGTATTCGATGACAACGTGGGTCGCGTAAGCGCCGGCGTCCTGATCATAGACGCCCTTGAGTCCCAAGCCGAGATCGGAGGCGAACGCCGGTCTTGACGGAGTTGTGATCGCGATATCGGCGCCGAGCGTGATACCCTTGCCGAAGACAGCGGCGAGCCCTGCGGTCACATCCGCCTTGGTGACGCCGCTTTTCACCGTGAAATCTCCGTCTAACGCAAGGATACCGAAATCCCCGCCGGATACCGCCGTGATGTTGCCGCTCTTGAGCGTGACGCCGCCCTCGAGTGCATACACGGCAAAGCTCGTTCCCCTGAAGGTGAAATCGCCGTCGAGGGTCAGATTTTTTCCGGAGTAAATGCCGATCGAGACGTCGTCGGAGGGCATCGCATAGGCGCCCTTGACCGTAATGTCATCGACGGAAAAGATCTTATAGGTATTGTCGCCGTTCGAAAGGCTGCCGTTGATCGTCGGGTTGTTCAGGGTCAGGGTCCCGGTGGAGGGCTCGTATTTTGCCGAACCGCCGTCATAGTGATCTG
>CACZAW010000098.1 GCA_902779225.1 uncultured Ruminococcus sp.
AGTGCAATCTATCCGATTATTTTACACCTATCATGTGTCATCTGACGGAAAATCAAGCACTTTCAGATTCTTCGGCGATGCCTCAGAATGACATTTTTATTTTACAACAACCTCTTCATCATTCGTATTCGTTTGATCCTTTTCCAGCATCGCTTTCAGCGCGCCCGCATTCAAGCGCACGATCTCCGCGTCAAGCGTGTCGCCGGCGTAGCCTAGATGGAAGATCTGTCCGTTATGCTCGATACAGATCGCAGGGGTATCGCAGCCAATGATGCTGTCGGTCGCATATTCATCGGGGAACCTCTCCTTAAAGAACACCTTTTCCAGCTCACTGCAATTGTCGATCGCGCCCGGTTCCAAGCGGTTCACTGTCTCGGGGATGTGCAGGACGGTCATGATCGTATTATCCTTGAACGCTCCCGCGGCGATGGTGCTCAGCTTACGGCCGGGACTGGGGATCCTGACGATCCTGTCAACGCCGATGTACTCCTTCAAGGTCGTCTGATTCTCATTGAACGTAAAGGCGTACTTGAAGATCGGCGTCAGATACACCGTCCCGTCATAGGTCATGCGCTCAACTTTTTCGCCGGGCTTGAACACCCTCTGTTGATCCATATCCTGCTTTTCCAGCCATTCGGGCTTTTTGGCTCCCTTGCGGAAGCCGAAGTATTTATCGTCGTAGTCGCGGTACGCCGTATAGCCGGCAAAAATATAACCCGGCTTCTCGAATTCGTTTTCGGGGATCCGATACTCATCATGATACCTGACAGCCGCATCCTGCATCCAGCCGCTTTCCGAATTTCCCGGATCAAACACGACGTGATAGACATTGCTGATCCAAAACGGCGTCATGGTGACGTTGCCGAACTTGACGGTCGCCGCCACCAGATCGCGATCCTGATACATATCATAGGTATAGACGTCCTCCTGATCCAGCCATTCGCTGACGTCGGAGAATTTTCTGAAGCCCAGATACTTGCCGTCCATGCTCCGGGACGCGCGCCACCCGCCGAAGAAATACCCGTCCTTGCGCAGGGTGTTCTTTCTCAGGGGGATACTGTGGCCGTAGTGGACAGAGGTCGGTTTCATCTTGCCGACGCCGTCGCCCGGATCATAATACACATTGTAGCGGATCTCGGTCTGATTCGACAGCCCGATCCGCTGCAGAGAGTTTCCGTAATGATGCAGCGTCGTATAAAAATAGCTGCCGACATGGAAAATATTCTCGACCTCATGCTTATGACCGATCGACACCGAATCAACGTACTTGCCGTTATAATCATACACCGCAACGATATTATCTCCGCCGCTCTGTGAAAAATAGATATAGTTCTGATCACAGTCGCAGCCCTGTCGGGTATAGCCGGTATTCTTGCCCTTGAATTTTTTGATCACTTTAAAATCGCTGTTGAGTAAAGCGAACTGGTAACCGCCGGATATCCCGACGACATAGATATCCTTTTCGGGATTATACGCGATGCCGTAGACTTCGAGTTTGAGCTTGACCGTACCGACCTTTTTCAGCGTATCGGGATCGAGAACGGTCAGGATATGATAATCGGGGCCGTTATTGGCGACAAAGATCCGATCGAGCTTTTGATTATAGGTCATGTCGTTGGCGTGACCGAGCGAATTCATCTTCTCCGCCTTATCCGCGAGCTTCCATGTTTTCATATCGTATTTGAGGATGGTCGTGTTGGCTTGCTGAACCGCAAAATACGCGTAGCGCCCGTCGGTACACCCGCCCTGCACGGTCGCGAACTCATTCATGCCCGCGTCATCCTCTATATGTTCCTTCAGCTCCAACAGCTCGGCGGTCTTGAAAAAGGTCGCGCCCGCCGCTGCCGGTATGCCTACGGCGATCATTGCCGCGAGCATCGCCGCGCAAATCAACGCCGAAATAACTTTTTTCATTCAGTCCTCCGTAATAACTGCTTATCCGGGATTTCTTATCCATCTTACCATCATCCCGCCGCTCCGTCAACGTACATCCGGGAAAGTTCATAATATGTTTACTTGATCATTATTCTTTATCAGAATTATAATCGAATGCTTCGGCGCTGGTTTTCAGCAAGCACATTTCCGGTTTTTTCTCTTGCGAATTGTGGTGAATCGGCTTGACTTTTGCATAAAAATCGCATAAGATAGAGCTGTCACCGTTTGATGGTGAACAGCGAAAAAAGAACGGCGCTGCGCTGTATGATCGCTGCTTTTTACGCAGCGGCAGGGCGTGCCGCGCCGATCAATAAAAATGACGGTCATTGATAAATATCATCGATTCATCACATCATCGCCGACATTCAAAACTCAGGAGGTATCATATGAAAAAAGTATTATCGTTAATTCTGTCGACGCTGCTGATTCTGACAGCACTGCCGATCTGCGGCGCGGCTGCCGCCGAAGGAGAGGTCAAGCCGACCGGCTTTACCGTTACTCCCGCGCTGTACGTCCACGCTGTCGGTGATTCCGACGACGGTGAAGCATGGCAGGCGTGGCAGAGCGTCCATGACGAGGACTTTGAGATCGCAAAGCCCGATGAAAAGTATTTCTTCCTCCCCACTTCCGCCGACAAAAACACGGTCGACGTATACAACGGCTTCGATCAGGCGGTCACGCTGAACGGCGTCGAAATTCCCGCGCAGACAACCGTCGCCGTGCCTTACGAGCCGAACACCGCCTATCCCGTGATTGCGGGAGATCAGTCCTGCACCCTAACGATGATGAACTCCGACGCCGAGGCGGCGATCTATATCAATAACCCCGACGCCGACGGCGAGGGTACCGATCTGATGACCTACCTCAATGAGGACAAAAGCAACAGCGCAAAAGCAACCGGCGCAATCGTTACACCGGACGGCAAGATCGACAGCACCCCAATCAAAAAGATCAAGGGCAGAGGCAACACCTCGTGGGACAAGCCGAAGAAGGGCTACAACATCACCTATGATAAAAAGGTAAGCATCGCGGGGATGGAAAAGAACAAAAAGTATTCCATCCTGCCGAACTATCAGGATGATTCCCTCACCCGCAACCGTTTCCTCTATGATCTTTCCGATGCGGTCGGTATGCCCTATGCCTCCGATTCCCGCTATGTCGACTTTTATGTCAACGGCTATTATTGGGGCTCCTACCTGATGGCGGAAAAGGTCGAGCCCGGCAGCCTAGTCACCGACGTAGCCGAGGACGCGTATCTGACCGAAGAAGGCACCGTCAAAGAGGATTTCCCCTTTATCGTTGAGATCGACGCGAGCGCAGGCGACGACGATTACTGGGTCAGCACCAACGGCCTCAAGCTGACCATCAAATCTCCCGAGATCGATCCGGGCGACGTAGGCTACGACGAGGTCAAGGCGTACGTCAAAGCCAAGTTCAGCAACTTTTACAATGCGACCGCAGCGACGGCTGACCTGTCGCAATACGCGGATATCGACTCGGTCGCCAAGCTCTATCTGATCAACGAGCTGGGCAAGAACTGGGACAGCGGCGTTTCCAGCACCTTCTTCACCTATAAGCAGGACGCAAACGGCGTCTATAAGTTCTACGGTTCCCCTGTATGGGACTACGACAACACCCTCGGCAACTGCGTCGGCATCGAGCGCGAACTGCAGAGCATCGGCGTCAGCGACTACGAGGAATACACCGGTTGGTGGTGCCAATATAAAGGAAGATCCGGCAAGCGCTCTACCGGCAAGAGCAACAGCGCGTCAATCGACAAAGAGCTGAAAACCAGAGAGGCTTATTTTGATCTGATCCACGCCTCAGCCGAGATGAACTACACCTCCGGATGGCTGCTTAACACCGGCAAATGGATCGCCGACCATTCCACGCTGTATCAGGCAGCATACGATCCCGAGAAGAAGAAAATGGTCGTCGATACGGACGCGACCTCATACGAACAGACCTTTGACGATATGTTCGCCTACGCGTTCGACTGGATGGAAGGCAGAGCGGCATGGCTGTCGGAGAAGTTTGCTCCCGATTACACGCCCTCAGTCCTGATCGGCGACGCCGACCGCGACGGCAGCGTCACCATCCTTGACGCGACCCGGATCCAGCGATTCATCGCAGAGCTGGAGCCCGAAGAAAACATCGACATGATCGCTGCGGATGCAGACCGTGACGGCAGCGTCACCGTGGTTGACGCGACACGCATCCAGCGTGTACTTGCAGAGCTGTGCGATATGGACGGCAATATGATCCCGGGGAAAAAATTAGAAATAGTATAACAAGTGCCGGCGGGCTGTCACAACGACAGCCCGCTGCTTTTTTGCAAAAAGAACACCGTCATTCCGCATCGGATAAATTTTGTGATTGGGGTAGATATCTGTCGTGTTTTGTGATATGATAGGAGGGCAAATGAAAGTTTCCAAGAGGATGATAAAATGAGCAAACAGTATGTAATGGGCAACGGCGCCATCGCATTGGGCGCGTTGTCGGCAGGAGTCAATCTGGTTTCCGGCTATCCGGGCACCCCCTCCTCCGAGATCATCGAAACGGTCGCCAAATACCCGCACGAGGGTACCTATGTCGAATGGTCAGTCAATGAAAAGGCGGCGATGGAGGTCGCGGCGGCTGCGGCTTACGCAGGCGCAAGAGCGATGGTGACGATGAAGCAGGTCGGCTTGAACGTCGCGTCGGATCCGCTGATGAGCCTCGCCTATGTCGGCGTCAAGGGCGGCATGGTCGTCGTGGCGGCGGACGATCCCGGCCCCATTTCCTCACAGACGGAGCAGGATACCCGCCGATTTGCCGAATTTGCGCGGATCCCCGTCTTTGATCCCTCCTCTCCGGAGGAAGCCTTCGAGATGGTTCGGGACGCCTTTGACTATTCGGAAAAGTACCGTACCCCGGTCATTCTTCGCCCGACCACCCGCGTCGATCATGCCTACGCGTCCATCGACGCGCCGGATTCGTTCAGCGCAAGGGCTTACGAGGGCTTTGTCAAGGACTCCAAAAAGTGGGTCATCTTTCCGCGGCTGTCCTTCATGAACCACGCGATGATCGAAAAAAGAAACATCGAGATCGGCGAGGAGCTTTCCTCTTATCGCTTCAACACGGTATCGGGCAGCTCGCAAAAAGCAGTGATTGCGACCGGCGTGAGCTATGCCTATGCCGGCGAATTTCTGAAGGAGCATCCCGACGTACGACTGATCAAGGTCGGCACGCCCTATCCCCTGCCGGAGCGCTTTTTGCTCAAGGCGCTGGAGGGCGTCAGCGAGGTGCTGTGCTTTGAGGAGCTGAGCCCCTATATCGAAGAAAGTCTCTTAAAGCTGATCGGAAAGCATCACCTGTCCATCGACGTCTACGGCAAGCTGACGGGCGACGTTCCCCACAGCGGAGAGAATGATACCGACAGCGCAAGGCGCATCATCAGCCGTTTTCTCGGCTTGGAGACTGCCGAAAACAGCATCGGTCTTTCCGGCGCGCCGAATCCCCCCGCCAGGCCGCCTGTCCTGTGCGCCGGCTGTCCTCACCGCGCGTCCTTCTATGCGGTCAAGCGGGCGATGAAGGGCAAAAAAGCCTTCTTCTGCGGCGATATCGGTTGCTATACCTTAGGCAACGCCATGCCGCTCGATATGGTGGATACCTGTCTGTGCATGGGCGCAGGCGTCACGATGGCGCAGGGCTTCAACCACACGGAGCCGGATGCGGTCGCCTTCTCCTTCATCGGCGACTCGACCTTCTTCGCCTCCGGTATCACCGGGGTGGTCAACGCGGTCTATAACGCCGCCGATATCATCGTCTGCGTGCTGGATAATTCCACCACCGCCATGACCGGTCATCAGCCGCATCCCGGAACCGGCAGGAACCTGATGGCGGCTCCCGTCGATAAGATCAGCATCGAAAAGCTCCTGCTCGCCGCAGGCGTAACAAAGGTCGTCACCGTCGATCCGCTGGATCTCGACGCGGCGATCGCAGCGGTCAGGGAATGCGCAGAGATCAGGGGCGTCAAGGCGATCATCTTCAAGTCGCCCTGCGTCGCGATCACAAAGCCGGATAAAAAGCTGCGCGTCAACAGCGAAAAATGCATCGGCTGTCTGCGCTGTATCAAAGAGATCGGCTGTCCCGCGTTGTCTGTCACAGACGGAAAAGCCGTCATCGACGAAAACCTGTGTACCGGCTGCGGACTTTGCTCTCAGCTGTGTGCCGTCAAAGCGATAGGAGGCGACTGCTGATGAAAAAGGATATCATGATATGCGGCGTCGGCGGTCAGGGTACCGTCCTCGCTTCAAAGATCATCGCGGCGTCCGCAATGGATGAAGGCAACGCCGTTCACTCCGCCGAGACCATCGGCATGGCGCAGCGCGGCGGCCCCGTGACCAGCCATGTCAGGATCGGAGAGGACGCCTTCTCTCCCCTTATCCCCATCGGCGGCGCCGACCTGCTGATCGCCTTTGAGCCGTCCGAGGCGGTCCGCAATTTGAAATATCTCAAAAAAGACGGCTTTGTCATCGTCAACCGCGTCCCCGTCAAGCCGACGTCTCTGGCAGGCGGCGAGGGCTACGACGGCAAAGCGGAGATCGACTTCCTGACGGCAAGCTGCAACTGCCTTGTCGTCGATTCCGACGCGCTGTGCGCCCCCTTCGGTTCCTCAAAATTCTTCAACGTAGCGGTTCTGGGCGCGGCGGCAGGCTCCGGTCGGCTGGGCGTTGCGGAAAGCACCGTTCGCGGCGAGATCCTCAGGATCGTTCCCGAACGATTTCATGAAAAAAATCTGGCTGCCTTTGCGGCAGGCGTGAAGATAGGAGAAAACGGTCATGCAGATCAATGAAAAACAGTTATCGCTTGTCAACGACAGATTGCAGGCGATCCTCAAATCCGATAATTACTTTGCAAAGATCTACAAAGAATTGGGCGTCACCGAGATCAAGACAGAAGAGGATTTCAAAAAGCTGCCCTTTATCGATAAGGCGGAGCTGCGCAATGCCTATCCTCTGGGGATTCAGGCGGCGCCGGACGAGGAGATCGTCCGTATCCATTCCTCCTCCGGCACGACCGGCAAGCCTGTCATCATCCCCTATACCGCCAAGGACGTCGACGACTGGGCGACGATGTTTGCGCGCTGCTACGAGACCGCCGGCATCACAAAAAAGGATCGCATCCATATCACCCCGGGCTACGGTCTGTGGACGGCGGGCATCGGCTTTCAGGCAGGCTGTGAAAAGCTCGGCGCCATGGCGATCCCCATGGGCCCCGGCAACACCGAAAAGCAGCTCCAGATGATGCAGGATCTCAAATCCACCGTTATCTGCGCGACCTCCAGCTATGCGCTCCTGCTCGCGGAGGAGATCAACAAGCGCGGGCTGAAGGACAAGATCCACCTGACTAAGGGCGTTATCGGCTCCGAGCGCTGGAGCGATAAAAAGCGCGAATACATCGCAAACGAGCTGGGCATCGAGCTGTATGATATCTACGGACTCACCGAGATCTACGGCCCCGGTATCGGCGTGAACTGCAAGGATCAGACCGGTATGCACTACTGGGACGATTTCATTTACGTCGAGATCATCGACCCCGCCACCGGCGAAAACCTCCCGGACGGCGAGGAGGGCGAGATCGTCATCACGACCCTTGTCAAAGAGGGCGCGCCTCTGCTGAGATTCCGCACCCACGATCTGTCGCGCATCATCCCCGGCGACTGTCCCTGCGGCAGAAGCTATCCCCGCCTGGACGTCATCAAGGGCAGATCCGACGATATGTTCAAGGTACACGGCGTGAATATGTTCCCCAGCCAGGTCGAGGAGCTGCTCGGCGCCATCGACGGCGTATCCAGCGAGTACAAGATCGACATCGCTCACGACGACGAGAAAAACCGCGACGTCATCCTGCTGACGGTCGAAGCGGAGGGTCGCGTGAATTTTGACCGAACAGGTACGCTGATCAAAAACGCTTTCAAATCCAAAATGAGCGTCACCCCCAAGGTCGTAGTCGTTTCCGTCGGCACGCTCCCGCGCTCCGAAAAGAAAACAAAACGCGTATTCGACCATCGGGATGACTGATCCTCTTATCGCAGATAACCTCCTGCATCGCTTTTGCGGCGCGGGAGGCTTTTTGTATCATGTATACATTTTATCTAGGGCGGCGGCTGTTTCCCGTGAACTATTCTACATTGTCGATAATTGATTATGAGAAAAGGATGAGGATAATCGCACCCTCGATGCTTCAATTGCGATTTGCTTATCAGGATTCTGCCAATATTTCAAGGAGGGCTTGTATTGAAAATCTCAAAAAAACTACTCGCAATTATTCTCACGGTCTTGATGATCGTATCGGCTGTCACAGTCGCCGCGGTCAACGTATCCGCCGCAGCAGGCGATAAGGTCTATTGCCGCGCCAGCTTCACCCCCAACTGCTATATGTGGAAGAAGAATACGGATGAGAACAACCATGCTTGGCCCGGCGTTCCGATGACCAAGGTCAGCGGTGAGACCGATCTGTATTACTACACCGTTCCCGACGACAAGTTCAATATGATCATCTTCAACGGCAACGGTCAGACCGATGATTTGGAATACCCTGGCGCAAACAAGCTCTTTGATTACTCCACTCGTACCTGGAGCGATTACAGCGCCGATCCCGTTCCCGTCATCAGCGTATCTCCCGAAGGCGGCAGCTTCAAGGAATCCATCAGCGTTACGATCACCGTCACCGACGCAACCTCCGCCTACTATACGATAGACGGCGGCAGCCAGAAAACGATCAACGGCTCTGCTAACGTGACCCTCGGCGCAAGCACTGCGGAAGGCGCATCCGTCAGACTGGACGTCAGCGCTACCAACGCCTACGGCACCGTTAACAAGAGCTGCACCTATAAGAAAAAGACCTCCGGCGGTCAGGGCGGCTCCGGCAACGACGGCAGCACCAGCCCCGCGATCGGCGGCAACTACGCGACCAACCCCAACGGCGGCTACGGCGCGCGCAAGACGATCACCGTCGACGGCGACAAGTCCGACTGGGACAGCTCGATGCTGATCGCTCAGGGCGTCGCTAACGACGATCCCCGCGTATATGCTCACTGGTCGATGCACGAGATCGCCATCGACGACTATGCGATGTACGCCGCATGGGATAACACCAACCTCTATATCATGTACGAGATGGCGAATGTTCAGGACGTCGTCGCTCCCGGCGAGGATTTCCCGCTGACCCAGGGTAACCTCTGGATCTATAACCTTCCCGTCTTCATGTATATTTATACCGGCGAAGGCAACGTCACCCACGGCGAGACTGCGGGCGGTACGCTCTGGGATACCGGCACAACAGTCGATGCAAACGCCGACCATGTCATCGCCTACTCCACCAACGCATCAAACGGTCCCTTTATCTACACCGCTAATGACGACGGCAAGCTCGAGCCCGACGTCCTCGTCAAGAAAGGCGCTGCATCCGGCATCAATATCAAATCGGGCAACGGCAAGACCCTCTCGGGCAAGCTGATGGGTCTGACCAAGGCAGGCACCGACAACAAGCGTGCGGCGGGCGACTGCGTTGACGCCGATCTTACCGACTTCTACACAGCCGGTCACAAGGCGAGCATGGATATGTTCTACGAGATCTCAATCCCGCTGAGCAATCTGGATATCACCGCCTCTGACATCGAAGAAAACGGTATCGGCATTCTGAAGGTCTCCACCTTCGGCACCTCCGGCATGGACTGCCTGCCCTATGACCTCTCCATGGCTGACAACGCCGCGGAGCCTTACTCCAAGGATGGATCCACCTCAGCCGAGAAAGAGGACAGCGACCACATCACCGTACCTATGGCGCGCGTCGGCGCAGCGGGTTCTGTTACACCTCCCGGCCCGGTCATCACCCCCACCGATCCTCCCGTATCCGGCGATATCCTGCTGGGTGACACCGACGGCGACAAGGCGATCACGATCTACGACGCGACAGAGATCCAGCGTTATCTGGTAAGCATGTCAGGTCCCTCTTTTGTCGCTGCGGCTGCGGATGTAGACGGCGACAATTCGATCACGATCTTCGACGCGACTTCGATCCAGCGCTGGCTGGCAGGATTGTCCGCGCCCGCCGGAATCGGATCTCCGGTCTGATAAATTCAACTGAATACCTTTGTATGATCTCAACCTCATGCAGTGAGAACGTTCCGATCACGCAACTGCAAATACACAAACAAAAGGAGAGCTGTTACGGCTCTCCTTTTTCTGTTATGCTTTTGATTTGATTACGCCTTTATTCTTCATCGTCATTCTTTTTATCCTTGTCGGCGCCTCTTGCGATCACATTGCAAATGCACATCAGCATAACGCCGATAAAGGACGCGATCCAGCTGATGTTCCAAGCGTTGCCGAAAGCTCCCCACAGCACCATGACCAGAGCGCCGACAAACAGACAGATCATACCGATCATTTTCCAGTTTTTCATGACAGTATCTCCCTTCTCATTTGGTATCGGACTCTTTGTCCGAAGCACCTTTCTTGTCTTTCTCCATACTCTTGTTGATAATGGAGAGGATTACCATCAAGACGCCGCCGATAACAACAGCGATCCAGCTGATGTTCCACGCATTCCCGAGAACTCCCCACAGCACCATGGTCAGAACGCCGATAAACGGGATAATGTTAATGATTGTTTTCAGATTCGTGATTTTGCCT
>CACZAW010000099.1 GCA_902779225.1 uncultured Ruminococcus sp.
CGGCACTCAGGCAGGCACCGCTCATGTGACCGTATACTACAACACCTCCGACAGCACCAAGGAGCCTGTTAAGTTGACGCTCAACGTCGACAACGACCTGAATGTAACCCAGGGTTGATAACACCATAAAGAAAGGACAGTCCGCACGGGCTGTCCTCTTTACTTTATGATACTTGATATTCTTCTTTGATATAGCTTTTCAGAACGGCTTCGATCTCATTGAAGGCTTTTTCGCCGTCCTTCGGCATTTTTTCGGAGGTGACGCGGATGTATTCGTCGCCGTCCTTGTATTTGAGAACCAACAGCGTGCCGTCTAGGCTTTCCGCATCCGACAGCTTTTTCCATTCTCTCAGCTTGTACTGCCCGATGATCTCATAGCACTTGTCGACGACCTCATAGGGGACAAGGTAATCGGTTTGGATCTCGTCCTGATCGCCCTGTTGATGGTATACGCACATCTTGACATGATCGTTGTCATAGGAGTACAAAGAGATCTCGTCATAGCCGTCGCCCTCGCCGTCAGCCGTTGCGCCGATCGACCGATAGCTGTCCAGCAGCAAAACATCCCCCTGTACGGTTGGAGGCTCGTATACCATGCTGTTTTTGGTGTTGCATTTCAGCGTGACGTTTTCGGCAGGCATGGTGAAGCGGACGATGATACCCTTTTCGTCATCATAATCATAGTTCAGCGGGCCGCCGTTCAGGGTAAAGGAATAGTCGGTGTCGGTTGCAATCATGCCGTAGATCAGCTCGACCTCTTCGCCGGCGGCATACTCGTCCTCAGCATTTTCGTAGCTGCCCTTCTGACCGGAGTAATCCACCCTGTACTTGACCTCTGTGGCGTCGCTTGTATTCTCTTTCTTTTCATTACATCCGAACAGACCGAACATCATCACGCCTCCTAAGATACATATCAGCACGCTTTTGCAGACAGCTGCAAAGCGCTTTTGAAAAATCGAAGTCATCCTATCCGCTCCTTTCGCTTCTATTCTACCGTATCGGAGCGTTCTTGACAATACCGAATCAGAATAAATCTTGCAATCGGACGGCAAATGCCCTATAATGAGCCTGTGAAGAGGATTTTCAAATCTCTGTTCGCAAATATCAATAAGGAGAAAAATGAAAATGAAGAGATCCGTAAGATGGCTAGCGCTGATTTGTGCGCTGATGATGACGGTATCGCTGTTCGCCTGCGGCGAAAAAAAGGACGATGCCAAGAGCGGCTCCGACGCCGCCGCCGTTGATCTGACCGATTTCGGGTGGGTCAAGTTTGAAATGCCCGAGGGATGGGCTGACGCAAAGGAATCCGACGCGTATGTCACCGTCAAAGAGGATGCCGATACACATCATATCGTCAAGCTGTTCGGCAATAACTATGTCGTCGAAAAAACGATAGAAGAGGTCGCCAAGGCGGATGCGGCGGATAATCCCGACCGCTATACGTTAGACGCACCCGTAGAGATCGGCGGACGCGAATGGTATCCGGTACGCTTCAAGTTCAATGATAAGGACAGCGTGCGCCTTTTTGCCGAGGTCGATAAGGAGCATTACTGCTATGTGACGGTCTTTGAGCAGACCGAGACCGCGCCTGCTGTGCAGACCATCCTGAACAATATCGCGTTCGATGCATCAAAATTCTGATAAAGAAAAATAATTTGATAACAAATGGGGCTGTCGCACTAAGAACGCGATAGCCCCTAATCCGTGTCATCCTGAGCATTAAGCGAAGGATCTTAAAGTGCAATCTATCCGATTATTTTACACCTATCATGTGTCATCTGACGGAAAATCAAGCACTTTCAGATTCTTCGGCGACGCCTCAGAATGACATATTCTATTTTGCGACAGTCCCATAGTTTTATACAGATGAACGATTGTCAGTCTTATTCAAAATTGTCATTGCGAAGCCCTTTAGGGCTGTGGCAATCTCAACCGATTTAAAATGGTATAAAACCCTGCTATCGCACCGGGGAAGATATTCAGCCGATCAGTTCAGTTTTGAATACCCGTAGCTGTTGACCAGCGCCTCGAGCTTTTCTCCCTGAGCGCACATCTCGCATTCGTGCGGACGATAGCTTTTGAAGTCGCCCATGTCGTGCGGATTGAAGATCGAATAGACCGGCACGCCGTCACATTCATCCACGGTCGCGAAGATCGACGAGACGCCGACCATGTAGCCGCCGTAGTATTTGACGGCGTCGATGGCGGCAAGGGCGCTCTTACCGGTCGTGACCGACGCCGCGATGATCAGCACATGCTTGCCGTGGATCATCGGAACGGTGTTGTCGCGGAAGATCATCTGTCCGCCGCTGATGTATTCCGGCGACAGGACATAGACCGTGCGATGGGCGTTGAGGTTGGTGAAGTTGTCCTCGGTCAGCTCGTTGGCGACAAAAGCGCCGATGACCTCGGTGCCGTCGATGCAGATGATCGTGTCGATGATGGTATTGGCGCGGTAAGCCGAGACCATCTCCTTGGCGACAGCCTTTGCCTCCGAGAGACGGAATTTTTGCGTGGTGACGTCGATGTAATAGTTGGTGTGGCTGTGCGTCGTCGCAAAATGACCCTTGCGTACGCGCAGGAACACCTCCGGGATTCTGGTTCTGATTTTATATTCTTTTCCCATAATATCCTCCGATTTCACTTTCTACCCTTTATTATACAACCGCGCACACTTGAAATGCAATCGGAAAACTATCTATAATTCAGCGCATATTCTTGTTCAGAATACCGAGCGGGCTCTCATGGACAGGATATCCTTGATTTTTTTCGTCAGCAGCGTATAATTAGGGTAACGGGAACCAAACCCAAATTTGGGTTCGACTCCCGTTACCCTAAAAAACGAATGGAGGTCGATCATATGCGACTGGATAAATATTTAAAGGTGAGCCGCATCATCAAGCGCCGCACGGTCGCGAACGAGGTGTGCGACGCCGGCAAGGCGGTCGTCAACGGAAAGGTCGCCCGCGCGTCCTATGACGTCAAGGTCGGCGACGTCGTCGAGCTGAACTTTGAGAGCCGCACGGTCAAATTCCGCGTGGAGAAGGTCGCCGAGACCGTCCGCAAAGAGGACGCCGCATCCATGTATACGCCGTTGTGACAAGCGGACGCTTGTCGCGGTTAAGGGTGAAGGGCGAAGGGTTAATGGCGGGCTCTGCCCGCACCCGGTATTAGTGAATAATGAATAGAGAATAAAGAATAGTGAATAGTTGTGGGAGGGCTCCGCCCTCACCTGATTCCTATAATTCCTAATTCCTCATTGAAAAAGATGCTGTTTTATGCGCCGCTTTTAATCGGTTGAGATTGCCACGTCGCCGACGCGCGCGTCCGCTCCTCGCAATGACAATTAAAAAATCAATTCCTAATTCCTCATTCCTAATTCCTAATTCCTAACTCCTCACTCCTAACCCCTCACTCATAAAACGCTCTCCCTTCCCATATAATCTATGGTAACATAGTTTGTATCGGAGGGGATTTTGTGTCTGAAAATACGGTCAAAAGACCGCATATCCTGACGCTGGATAACCGAAGTCTGCTGACGCTGACGGGTGTCGAGGATGTTGCCGGCTTTGATGAACAGACCATCAATGTGCGATTGGCTGACTGTGCGCTGGTGGTCAAGGGCGCCGGCCTGCATATCAGCAAGCTCAGCCTTGACAGCGGCGACGTTGTGATCGACGGCCGCATCGGTTCGCTGCAGTATCTCGGCGCCGCAGGTCGCAGCCTGCGCTCCAAGCTGTTTCGCTGATGTGGTTCACGTTATCGGATCAGACCGCCTATTTTTTGTGGTCGCTGGTACTGGGCGCGGCGGCGGGCGCGCTGTATGATCTGCTGTGCGCGCTGAGAGTCCTTCTCAAAGCGGGCAGGCTTTGTATCCTGATCTCTGACGTTCTGTTCTTTGCGCTGCTCGGTGCGGCGACCTCTTTATTTGCGCTGCCGTTCAACAAGGGGAGCGTCCGGGGCTTTATCGTATTCGGCGAGGCGGTCGGCTTTTTGGTGCAGCGGTTGACGATCGGAAGGCTGACAGGTCGTTTTTACAGCATATTGTCAAAGGGAATCCGGCGACTTTTGAAAAAAATATGCGAATTGCTCAAAAAATTTTTTGATTTCCTATTGAAAACAGCCGCCCTGTTAGTGTATAATATAGGCGTATTAAAAGATAAGTTTGGAAAACGATGCGTCCGCATTTATCAGAAGCATCAAAAAAGAAGATGCCGGGTCAGGAAAAACCGTTCCCGTACTGTCAGGAAAGCGGGAAGAAGGACGCAAAACAAAAAGAGAAGGAATGCATATGAAAAAAGAATTCGGAAAGAAAAGAAAGAACGAAGCGCAGGAAAAGCAGGTTGACGCCGCTCCTGAGCGCAAGGGCTTTCTTTCCTCAAAGCTGAGCATCGTTTTGATAGCGATCATCGGGCTTGCGTTTATCGTCTACGCGCTGATCACCCTCTCGGGCATCAACTCTCAGATTCGCGAAAGAACCGAAGAGCTGAACGAGATCAAGAACGAGATCACCGTGCAGGAGATCAAGAACGATTCGCTGAGCAAGACCTACAATCTGACTGATTCCGAGCGCTCTGCGTTTATGGAGCGTTTGGCGCGCGATCAGCTGGACTATGTCAAGGAAGGCGAGCGCGTTTTTGTCAACGTAGCGGGAGAGTAACAGCTCTTTTCACTATACCGCGATAAGCGATGGGGTAGAGGCTTTTCGGCGGTATCTTTGCGGAATGCAACCGACTTTAGCCGGTTCAAAATAAACAAGGGGTATACATCTGAATGTCATTGAGTGTCGGCACAATCGTTAAAGGTAAAGTAACCGGTATCACCAACTTCGGCGCCTTCGTCGAAACCGAGGACGGCTCGCGGGGAATGATACATATCTCCGAGATATCACGTTCCTATGTCGAGGATATCCGCGCTGTCCTGAAGATCGGACAGACAGTAAATGTCAAGGTCATTTCTGTTTCCGATCAGGGCAAGATCGCATTTTCTCTCAAGCAGTTGGAGGAAGGCAACGCCAAAAAACCAGCAAAAAAAGCGCCTAAGCCTCAGCAAAAGCCCAGAAAAAAGTACGAGCCTGCTCCCGCGGTGACCTCACCCGGAGATTTTGAGTGGCAGGCGGCGTCGTCGGGCGGCAGCTTTGAGGATATGATGTCTAAATTCAAGCGTACTTCCGAGGACAAGATGTCCGACTTGAAACGCGGAGAAAGTCGCGGCTATTCCCGCAGAGGGAACGGCAGCGGTCGAAAATAAATATGCTGGGAGGCATGCATTATGAAGATCACCTACACAGCACGCAAAGTCAATCTGAGAGACAACTTCAAGGAGAGAGTGGAGAAGAAGCTCAAAAAATTTGACAAAGTCTTCTCCGACGACGCTCAGGCGTTTGTTGTCGTCACGGTCGACAAAAGCTCTCAGACCGTAGAGATCACCATCAAGGATAACGCTATGGTCTACAGAGCGGAAAAAACGATGCCTGAGATGAACGACGCCTTGGACAAGTGCATCGACGTTTTGGGACGTCAGCTTCGCAAGAATAAGTCCCGCCTAGAAAAACGTCTCCGTCAGGGCTCGCTGGAGGAACTGGTTGCTCCGGTCGAGGAAGAGATCGAAGAGGAGGATTACACCGTAGTCCGTACCAAGCAGATCCCCGTCAAGCCCATCACGGTAGAGGAAGCGATCCTGCAGATGAACATGGTCGACCACAAGTTCTATATGTTCACCAATGCGGAAACGGGCGAGGTCAACGTCGTGTATATGCGCGACGACGGCAAGTACGGTCTCTTACAGCCCACTGCGGTAGATTGAGAATATTTCCGATAAAGAATTATCGGGTTTACATATAATTCGTTATCAGAAAAATAAATAGTGCGTCAGGCGGACAGTCATACGGCTGTCCGCTTTTGCTTATTGAAATAGTATCATGTCATTCTGAGGCGTCGCCGAAGGATATCTGAAGCCTCCCTCTGCAATTCAAATTCTGACCACTGACCACTGACCACTCAAGAATTCTGTCATTGGACAACGACGGCTTTTTCTGTTATAATAACCGTAACAAATGATGAAGGGAGCGGATCGCATGGAATTCAGCGCGCCGTGCCTGTTGGGAATAGAAGGACTGTTGGCAAACGAACTGCGCTTTTGCGGGATCGATAATGTTCGCGCCGAGAACGGCAGGGTGCTGTTCGACGGCGGTTTTACCGCGATGGCGAGAGCGAATCTTTGCTCACGCCTTGCCCAGCGCGTCTATATCCTGCTTGCGGAATTCAAGGCAACCGATTTTGACACGCTTTTTGAGGGCGTCAGAGCGATCGAGTGGAGCGCGTTTCTCGCTGAGGACGACGCTTTTCCCGTAAAGGGCGGCAGCCTCGATTCCGCGTTGACGTCGATCCCCGCCTGCCAGAAGATCATCAAAAAGGCGGTCGTGGAAAAGCTAAGGCAGACCTATCATACCGAATGGTTCAAAGAGACCGGCGCCGTGCACCAGATCCAGTTCCGTATCTTCAAGGATCGTGTCAGCATCATGCTGGATACCACCGGCGCCGCACTGAATAAGCGCGGTTATCGGGAGCTGTCCGGCGGCGCGCCGATCCGCGAGACCCTTGCCGCGGCGATGGCGGAGCTGGGCAGAGTCAGAGCCGACCATACGGTCATCGACCCCTTTTGCGGCAGCGGCACCATCCTGATCGAATCCGCCTTGAAGGCGATGGGTATCATGCCCGGCATGAATCGCAGCTTTGCCTTTGAAGCGTGGCGTCAGGTCGATCCCTCTGTATTGGCGCGCGAAAAAGAGCGCGCCCGCGACGGCGAACGCCGCGACGCCGCCTTCCGCGCATACGGTTACGATATCGACGAAGAAGCCTTGGCGATCGCCCGCCGCAACGCAGAGCTGGCGGGAGTAGGGGACAGGATCACCTTTGAACGCCGCGATATCCGCGACTATCACGAGGATTTCGATCGCGCGAGCGTCATCACCAACCCGCCGTACGGAGAACGGATGCTCGACGTACCATTCCTATACGATTATCTCGCCGGACGACCGCTTTGAGGAGTGCTTCGGCAGACCCGCCGATAAGCGGCGCAAGCTGTATAACGGCACCCTGAAATGTCAGGTGTATATGTACTTCAGATAATATGAAGATCTGGTATATTTGACTAATCACGCCAAATCTGGTAAACTGTAACCAAATCATTGTACTCAGGAGGCTGTTATGAAAAAACATTTTGTCCTGATCATGAATATCGTTCTGGTGGTGCTGATCCTCGGAGCGGTCGCCTTTACCGCCTATAAGATGCTGACGCGCGGCAATACGCCGTCCTCTGACGATAAGTCCGCGACCCCGGCGTCCGTATCGGGCGTTTCGACCGAATATCCGTCGGTCGATCCCTCCGAGCGCTACAAGATCGGTATCGTACAGCACTATAACAACGCCGACAGCAACGACTGTTACGCCGGATTTATCTCCGAGCTCAACGAGCGCGGATTGGTCGGCAACGTCGATATCGTCTATGTCATCGAGGAGGATAAGGATCGCTGTAAAAGCGAGATACAGCGCCTGATCGACGAAAAATGCGATCTGATCTGTGCGATCGGCCCCTATGCCGCGAAATCGGCGGCGGCGCTGACCGCCGAGATCCCCATCGTGTTTGCGGGCGTATCCGATCCGGAGAAAGAGGGGCTTGTCGCTTCGAATGAGAATCCCGGAGGCAACGTCACGGGCGTGTCCAGCTATCCGCCGACCTTTGAGCAGATCAGCCTGATCAAGACCCTGCTCCCGCAGACGAAAACGTGCGCGACCCTATACAGCTCTACCGATGAAAACGCCGTGACGCAGGCGATCCTCGCGGAGGATAAGGCGGAGGAGCACGGCATGACGATGCAGCGCTGTCCGATCACCAAAACAGAGGAGATCAAAACGGCTTGTGAGGATATCAAAAAGAACGGCGTGCAGGCGGTGTTCCTGCCGGCAGATGCGTTCATCCTCAAGCATATCGACACGATCCTGAAGTTCACCGACGCGAACAAGATCCCCGTCTATGTCGGCAACGAAAAGATGCTCAAAGAGGGCGCTTTTGCGACCTGCTCCATCAACTATACCTCGATCGGCAGGATGGCGGCGGTACAAAGCTGTGATATCCTGTTCGGCAAATCGAATCCCGCAACCCTGCAGGTTGTCTATAAGCACGATTGCTACAATCTCGTCAATAAAGCCTCGATGGACGCCCTCGGTATCGCCCTGAACCAAACCGCGCTGGATCAGGTTCAGGTCAAGGAGTATTGATCATAACATTATCGACGTCACGACCTCTCGTATCAAGAGAGGTCGTTTTTGCGTAATTATGAATTATTTATGAAAATGTCAAAATACACTTGATTTTTTACAGAATATGGTTTACAATATAATTAGCACTCAGGTAGCGAGAGTGCTAATTATTATGTTAGCAGCATATGATTGGCATTTTCACCGCCGCAACTGCATTTGTATTGACCAATGTATTTTTGGAAAGGAAGGATCATATATGACCATCAAACCGCTTTTGGACAAAGTTGTATTAAAGCTCGACGACGCTGAGGAAACCACCGCTTCCGGTATCGTCCTCTCGTCCGCCGCACAGGAGAAGCCCCAGTACGCGAATGTCGTAGCTGTAGGCCCCGGCGGCATGGTAGACGGCAACGAGGTCGTCATGACCGTTAAGGTAGGCGACAAGGTGATCGCATCCAAGTATGCCGGCACCGACGTCAAGGTCGACGGTGAGGAATACACCATCGTCCGTCAGAGCGATATTCTCGCGATCGTAGAGTAATTCAGGGAGGTATTTTATTATGGCTAAACAGATTGTTTACGGTGAGGAAGCGCGCAAGGCGCTCCAGTCCGGTATCGACCAGCTCGCCGATACCGTCAAGATCACACTGGGCCCTAAGGGCAGAAATGTTGTATTGGATAAGAAATTCGGCGCTCCGCTGATCACTAACGACGGCGTGACCATTGCCAAGGAAATCGAGCTTGACGACGCGTTCGAGAACATGGGCGCACAGCTCGTCAAAGAGGTTTCTGTCAAGACCAACGACGTAGCCGGCGACGGCACCACCACCGCGACCCTGCTTGCGCAGGCGCTGGTCAGCGAAGGTATGAAGAATGTTGCCGCGGGCGCTAACCCGATGGTTTTGAAGAAGGGCATCCAGCTCGCGGTCGATAAGGCTGTCGAGGCGCTGACCGCCAACTCCAAGGCGATCTCCGGCACCGAGGATATCGCCCGCGTCGCCACCATCTCTTCCGGCGACGAGTATATCGGCAACCTGATCGCCGAGGCGATGGAGAAGGTCTCTACCGACGGCGTCATCACCGTTGAGGAGTCTAAGACTGCCGAGACCTATTCCGAGGTCGTCGAGGGCATGATGTTCGACCGCGGCTATATCGCGCCGTACATGGTCACCGATACCGACAAGATGGTCGCCGAGATCGACGACGCGCTCATCCTGATCACAGATAAAAAGATCAGCAATACACAGGAGATCCTGCCTCTGCTCGAACAGATCGTGCAGGCTGGCAAAAAGCTCGTTATCATCGCTGAGGACGTCGAGGGCGAGGCGCTGACCACCCTCGTGCTGAATAAGCTGCGCGGCACCTTTACCTGCGTTGCCGTCAAGGCTCCGGGCTTCGGCGACAGACGTAAGGAAATGCTGCAGGATATCGCAATCCTGACCGGCGGCACCGTCATCACTTCCGACCTCGGTCTGGAGCTGAAGGACGCGACCATCGCTCAGTGCGGCCGTGCAAGACAGGTCAAGATCACTAAGGAAGACACCATCATCGTTGACGGCGCCGGCGACGCGGAAGAGATCAAGAATCGCGTCAACCATATCCGTCAGCAGATCGAGACGACTACCTCCGAATTCGACCGTGAGAAGCTGCAGGAGCGCCTTGCAAAGCTCGCCGGCGGCGTAGCGGTCATCAAGGTCGGCGCTTCCACCGAGATCGAAATGAAGGAAAAGAAGATGCGCATTGAGGACGCACTCTCCGCGACCAAGGCGGCTGTTGAGGAAGGTATCGTTGCCGGCGGCGGCGTTGCGCTGATCAATACCGCTCCCGAAGTCGAGAAGCTGCTTGCGTCCACCGAGGGCGATACCAAGACCGGCGTACAGATCGTGCTCAAGACCCTTGAGGCGCCGATCAAGCAGATCGCGAAGAACGCGGGCC
>CACZAW010000100.1 GCA_902779225.1 uncultured Ruminococcus sp.
TGGTAGATTCATTTTCCGTATCGTCATACAGCGGCGCATCCACAACAAAGCAATCAAAGCCGAAATCCGCCGTCGGCTGTGTATCGACCTCTGCGTCGGCATAATCACGCAGAGCGCCGCCGTCGGGATGCACCATCGCGCACATCGCGACCCAATCCGCCATCGAATTCGCCGATCGCACCACATAAGGGGTGAGCGTGCTTTTGCCAAATAGTTTTTTCGCGATACCGCTCAGATAGCTTTTTGCGCCGTAGGTCGGCGTGGTCACGGCGATCAGCTTTTGACGCGCGCGGGTCAGCGCAACATAGAGAATACGCAGTTCCTCGCTGAGCTCGCTGCGCTTGATCTCCAGCGACAAAGCCTCATAGGGCATGGTGTTATAGCTGACGCCGTTCGACGTATCACAGCGCTTTTGAACATAACCGTACTTCGGATGCAGCAGCACCTTTTCCGACGTATCGCTGACAAAGCTGTGATTCAGATCGGCGAGGATCACCACAGGGAACTCCAGTCCCTTACTCGAATGCATACTCATCACGGTCACCGCGTCGTCGCCGGCATTGTCCTCGGTCGCAGCGGATTGAAGGTCGGACTTGTTTTCGATAAGGCGGTCGAGATAATTGATAAACGCCGACAAGCCTTTATGGGTATTCATCTCAAAGCTCTTCGCGTAATCGAGGAACACGCGCAGATTGTTTCTGGCGGAGGATACGTTATCAAGCGCGCTGACGACCGTCATAAATGACGACCGCTCATAGATGAGATTGATCAGCTTTGACAGCGGCAGCGTCACCGACATCTCGCGATAATAGCGCAGCTCTTCGATAAAGGCGGCGCTTTTGCGGTAGCCGGCATTTGCATCTAAGGTCAGCGCGGCATAGAGAGAGCCGTATCTATGCGCCGCACGCATCCGCGCAAGATCATTTGCGTCGAATCCGAATACCGGGCTCATCAATACGCTCAAAAGCGGGATATCCTGCGCCGGATTGCTAATCACCCGAAGCAGGTTTGAAATCAGCATGATCTCCAGACTGTCGAGGAAGCCGTTGCCGCTTTTGCTGTGCGTTCGCAAGCCGCAGATATTCAGCGTTTCTATGTACTTCGACGCTTTTGTCGACATATTGCGCATCAGCACGGCGATATCGCCGCAGCAGACCGGACGATAACCGTCGCCGTCCAGCACGGGATATCCGGAGGCAATCAGCTTGCGGATGCGCTCGGCGATAAACTGCGCCTCGCAGACAGCGGCGTCCTTCTCCCCCATCAGCTCCTTATCCAGCACATCCAGCTCGATGGGCGGCTCCTTAGGAGCGGCATACTCAAGCCCGGGGTAAAGGCGTTCCTCATCGTTGTATTCGATATCGCCGACCGACGGCGACATGAGCTTGGTAAAGAAATAGTTGATAGCGGAAAGCAAAGTTTCTTCGCTTCTAAAATTCTGTTCGAGAATTATTTTTGCCGGGAATGCCGGTCGCTCAGGGTGATACAATACCGAATTGTTTTTTCTTTTAATGAATAATTCCGGCATCGCATGGCGAAAGCCGTAGATGCTCTGCTTGACGTCGCCGACCACAAAAAGATTATTGTCGGAAAGCGCGCGAAAGATCACATCCTGCGTTTCATTAGCGTCCTGAAATTCATCCACCATGATCTCGCTGAAGCGGAGCGAAAGCTCTTTAGCGATCGGCGTCGGCTGCAGGGTCGTTTCATCCACCAGAAGCTCGACAGCCCAGTGCTCAAGGTCGGCATAATCCGCCAGATTCCGATCGCGCTTGAGCGCGGCAAAATTCTCGCGGAACAGACGGACTGCCGCAAATAATTGCGCCGCATAGTCCTTCAGCAGCTCGATATCGTACAGGCACATTTCCTCGTCCTGTGCGTAGAGCTTTTGGAGCTTTTTGACGACGTCCTTGAACGCGTCGCGCGCCGCAGAGGCTTCGAGCTTCAACGGATGATCGGTATAGCCGCGCACAACAAATCTGCCGGGTACGAACGAGAACAGCGCATCGCGGATATCGTTCCAGCAGGAGCGCATCACCGCGTCCTTCAGGCGGTCAAGGAAATCGCGGTCGGACTGATACAGCCCGAACGCTTTTTTATAGATCTCCTCTTCCAGAGAGATCGCCGTAAAGCCGCGGTCATACAGGCTTTCCAGATAGTCGATCGCGTCGGAGGTGTAATCGCCGACGATCCTGCCCCATACCGAGTCGGAGGGATCGGTAAAATCGTTGAAGCAGGCAAGCTTTTCATCGAGCCATCGGTTCGGGAACGGATGCGACATGATGAAATCACACAGGCGGCTGATGTTTTCTTCCAGCGCGGTGTCGCTTTTAGGAGAAGCGAAGGTTTCGACCAGGGTGAAGAACTTCGGATCGCCCTCGGTATACATAGTATCCAGGGTCAGGCGCATCGCGTCGGCACGCAGAACGGCAAGCTCACCGCTGTCGCCGATACGGTATTTTCGGTCGATATCCAGCATATAAAAGTACTCGCGCGCCAAGGATGAGCAAAAGGAGTCGACGGTAGAGATATTCGCCTTGGAGAGCAGCGCCTGCTGGCGCACCAGTCCCGCATCGGCAGGATTCGCGCGGATGCAGTCGGAAAGCGCGGTATACAGGCGCGTCCTCAGCTCCGCAGCCGCGGCGCGGGTATAGGTCACGATCAAAAGGCGGTCAACGTCGATGCGCTTTTCGGGATTCGGATCGGTGATCATACGGATCACGCGCTCGACCAGAACGGAGGTCTTGCCGGAGCCTGCCGCCGCAGATACGATGATGGAGCCGCCGCGCGCAGTGATCGCCGACTGCTGATTAGCTGTCCATGTTCTCGCCATCGTCATCCTCCTTCCCCGCAAGCTGTGCGAACAGCTCCGCTTTATTCATATGTACGCCCTCGCGGTACGGTGCGTTATCATCCCTAAGGCACACCGAACGGTAACGGCAGTATTTGCACGCGTCATAGTCGCCGAGCAGCGGCAGCGCATCGACGTTGCCGTCGTAAAGCGAGTGCGCCATCTGACTGACCAGGAGATCGATCCGCTTGAAGATCGCGCCGAGCTCTTCGACGGTCGCAAGAGACCCTGCGCCGGCGGTCACGCGCTCACCGTTGAACTTGACGGGGATATAAACGCCCTTTCCGTCATGCTCCATCGCGGCGATCACGCGCTCGTCGTCAAGGATCAGCCCCTTCATGGTATATTTTTCCAGTATCTTCTTACGCACCGCTTTTTCATCCGCCGTCGCGTCCGCGGAAACAGACGGAGATACCGCAGGCATATAAAGCACGCCGGCAGGCGTGATATCGCCGCCGTAGCGTTCAACAGCGCCGCGCTCGATCGCAGAAAGATACAAAAACATCTGTAAATTGATCCCGTAGTAGACGTCGGACAGATTGAAGGTCTTGGTGCCGGTCTTGTAGTCCACGACGCGAATATAACGCACGCCGTCGATATCGCACAGATCGACGCGGTCGACGCTGCCGGTCACTCTCAGGCTCAGACCGTTATCGAGCTGCAGCGTATAAGCGGGGATCTCTTCGCCGATATTCAATTCGAAATCAACGGGTGAAAAATCGCTTTGGGCAAACTCTTCGATCAAATGCCATACCAGCTTGACGGCGGTAGCCTTGATGCGGTAGAAAAGGTACAAAAAGCGCTTGGACTTATCCTTTTCGCCGCCGAAATGCGTTTCAAAATAGCCGTCCAGCAAATCGGAAACCTCTTTGGCGACGTCCGTTTCAGTCATCGTCGAAAACGCCGCGCGGTCATGCTTTCCGAAAAAGTTTTCGAACACATAATGGATCATCGTGCCGTACTCAAGGGCGTTCATCTCCGCCTTGCGGCGCTCCTTGGTGCGCAGTCCGTACTCGCAGAAATAACGGAACGCACAGTTATGATACGCCTCGATGCGCGTGGATGACAGCCCCATTTCCTGCGAAAACAACTTGCGGGTCAAATCGGGCTGCGTGATGCGGCGGCGGGTACGGTCGGACAGCGAGCCGATCGCCGTCAACAACGACGCGTAATAGTCGTCATTTTCAAAATATGCACGGAGCGCGGCGATGTCTGCCGAACGACTGCCGCGCCGCGTGATAAGATAATCAAACGCCGCACGCTCGGACAACAGCCGTTCTTCGATCGACACGGTATCGAACGTCTGATGCAGCGCCTTCGGGACGCTGCGCTGCACCTCGGATATAATATCGGAGGGCGCCAGCTTTTCACCGACAAGATCGGCATGACAGGTCGAGATATACAGCCTGTCGCTCGCCGCCGTCAGCGCCGAATAGGCATAATAGCGCTCGGTAGAGAACAGCTCTTTGATCGAATCTGACAGCGGCAGGGACATCGATTTCAGGATACACCGTTCGGTATCGGTGAACACCCCTGCCTCGACCGGCGTACGGGGAAAAGCGCCCTCATTGGCGCCGATCACAAACACGGCTTTTTTGCCGCTGACCAGCGAACGATCCGCCGACGCGACGTCCACCTCATCCAGACCGCGCGGAATGGTCGCGATCTCGGTATTGGAGAAGTTGACATACAACAGCTCTGCAAAGCGACGCGGCTCGATCAGATAGTCGCCGATCACCGCGACCGTCTTATCCAGCAGCTCGCACATCACGCCCCACATCCGCACCAGATCTTCGCTGAGCGCATCCTCTCCCCTTTGCTCCATCTCGTCGCAAAGGCGGTTGATATTCTCGTCGCATTTCAGGGCGTAAAGCAGCTTCATCAACGCCTTGGCGATCGTTCTGCCGTCGGTATCGCGAATGCTTTTTGCAAAGGTTCTCAGCTTGCCGATCACATCGGCGCGGAGCGCTTCGACACGTCTGAGGCGCTCTTTTTCTTCATCCGTAAATGTATCGGAAAAGCCGGAGGGATTAGCGGTGAATTCATCATAAAAACGTCTGCCGCTGATATCCCACACATAGAGAAAGTTTTCAAAGTCGGCGATATCATTCAGATCATAGGAGCACAGACCGGTTTTGAGCAGCGTCAGCACATCGTCGCGGTCGAAGCCGCGGCAGGCGATATCAAACGCCGCGGATATCAGCCGCACGATCGGCATCGCGTCAATATTCACGGGGTCGTCCATAAAATAACGGATATTGTATTTTTCAAACACCGTATCGAGGACGCCGGCATACGGATCGGTCGAGCGGGCGATCACGGCGATATCACGATACCGATAACCGTCCTCGATCAGGCGGCGGATCGTGCGCGCGACAAAATCGCACTCGTCATAGATCCCGGACGCTTCGTAAAGCATCACGGCGTCCGTATCGGCTTCATACGGCGCCTTATCCAAACGGTACAGGTTTTCTTCAACCGCCGCCAGTGCGGGAGCATGGAAGCGACGCGGCTCGGTCAGTTGTACATAGGGCGCGATCTCAATACTGTGATTGCGCGCGATACGGCTGAGAGCGGCACGCGTACGCTGCGGCGCATAAAACAAAGAGGTATCGTCCCCTTGTGTGCCATCATCCGTCAGCGCGACGATCATCTCGCGGCTCTGCGCCATCAGCTGTTCCATCACGTCGTATTCCTGCGCGGTAAAGCCGTAAAAGCCATCGACCGCGATCGTCCAATCCTCAAACAGCGGATGATCCGTCAACAGCTGCGCGACCTTCGTCAGCGAATCCAGCGGATCCATATAGCTCTGCTCCATGATCGCGTTGTATGCATCATACACCAGCGCAGTATCCATGAGCTTTTTCGACAGCGTTTCATCATCGACCGCTTCGGCGGCTTCACGCAGGGTATCGCCGGACAGCGAGCATTTTTTATACTCCTTGACCGCCGACAGCATGATCTCGCACAAATCGCGTGAGGCGGAGCGTTTTTCAAAAATCGTGAGCTGATCCGCCGTCTGCTCCAGCGCGAGGCTCATCACCAGATTGCGGACGCCCTCGTCGGCAAAGGAAGAAAATCGGTTGCCTGTCGCCTCAAATACATAATCGCTCAATCGCGAAAATCCCAATACCGTGATGCGGTTCGAGGACGCGGGACCGAGCAGATCAAGAAACGCCGTCTCGGTCTCGAACGAGATCTGGTCGGGTACAAGGAACAGCAACCGATCGTCGCCCGACAGCGCCTTGTCCGCCATCGTACGCCTGAGATATTCGGTTTTTCCGAAGCCGGATCGGCCGAGTACAAATCGCAGCATAGGTATAACCTTTCGTCTTAGTTTTCTTAATGATAACATATCATGTGTCCCAAAATCGGGATGCTGAAGGGATCTCTTCAAAAAGTCTATCGGAACAGATTGCAAAAATCGTTCCAGTATTCGACGAGCTTGAAGCGGAAGTCTATCTGATCCGAGGTGACGACGCGATACTCGCCTTCGTCCAAGTCCTCTTTCATTTTATCCTCCGTCGCCGCGCCGACGCATAATGCAGGATACATCACGCACCACCAGTTTTGACCGCCGCCGTCGCCGATCGTCAGCCGCAGCGAATCGTACCATCCGGCGGGCATGGTGAATTCATCGTAATAACGCGTATTGAAATACGCCTGTCCGACCTCTGCCTTGACGCTGTACGCTAAGCCGTGGTCGCGGATCTCACGCTCGGCGACCTGCTCGATCTCATGCAGATGCGTTTCGGTCACCGCCATCGCCTCGTTCTTATCCTCGCAGTCGTCAAAGTACGCGGAACAATGCGCGAGCACTGCGTCGCGCACGGCAAGCTTCAGACTTTGGTCGGCGGCGGAATCGGAATTTGCCAGGATATGGACGCGCATAACGTCCTCGGATAATTCTTTACAAGAATTAACAAACGGGATCACCGCCGCCAGAAACGCGATCATCAGGGCGGGGATCAGCGCATTGAAGAGTCTTTTCAAAAATATTACCTGCCTTTCTGACAAGAGCATTGGCAGGTAATTTCATTTTATTCACATATTTTTTGCTGACCGCCGATCACTGAATGCAGCAGCCTTCCTTTGTCGGCTGGTGGGACGACCCGCACTTCGACCTTCGCCTCGTGTTCGAGGGTTTCTCTTTTAGAATATTAACGCAATTCTGCGCTTTCTTCTCATTATTGAAGATCGCATAGACAGCCGAGCCGGAACCGCTCATTGAAGCACCGAGCGCCTTTGCGCCGAGCATCGTGCGCTTGATCTCATTGATCTCGTCAAGCTCCATGACCTGCTCAAACTCATTGTAAAGGCAGGTGGACAGACCTCGGATATCGCGGCTGTAGAGACGCTTAATCAGCTCGTCGGTATAGAGAAAGCCCTTAGGAGGACGCGCGTCGCAGCGCGCATATGCCTCGGCGGTTGATACGGAGATCTCCGGCTTACAGATCACGATATGACACTTCGGCATGGAGGCCAGCTTTTTCAGCGTCGTACCTGTCTCGGTCGCCAGCATCGTGCCTCCCAGCAAACAGAAAGGAACGTCAGAACCGAAGCGCGAGCAGATATCCGCCATCTCTTTCATGGTCAGGTGGGTTTCGTACAATTGATTCAGCGCCAATACGACCGCCGCGCCGTCGGAAGATCCGCCGGCAAGCCCCGCCTGCGTCGGGATCTGTTTATCCACATGGATGGTCAGCGGTCGGGGAGCAACCTCGGTCTGCTTATAAAAAGCGCGCGCCGCCTTACAGACGATATTGCGCTCGTCGCAGGGAACGTCCGGATACGCGGGACAGGAAACGGCAACAGCATCTCCCTCGCCTTCGGCAAAATCGACGGTCACGGTATCATACAGCGATACGGTCTGCATCACCATCGCGACGTTGTGATAGCCGTCGGGACGCTTGCCGAGGATATCGAGGGTCAGGTTGATTTTAGCGGGGGCTTTTACGGTAATCATATCACAGCTCCGAAATGAATTCTCTGATCAGATTGAGCGCCTCTTTCAGGTGCTTGACGGAATACGAATACGACAGTCTCACATAGCCCTCGCCCGAATCTCCGAACGCGGAGCCGGGAACCAGCGCAACGTGTTTTGCCTGCAGCAGGCGGGTGCAGAATTCCTCACTGCTCAAACCGGTCGAACGAATGCAGGGGAAGGCATAGAAGGCGCCCTCGGGTGTAAAGCAGTTGAGCCCCATCTCGTTGAGAGTGCCCACCACAAGTCGGCGGCGCATATCATACTGATCGCACATCATCGCGATATCATCGTCGCCGTTTTTCAGCGCTTCGATCGCCGCGTACTGCGCGGTCGTCGGCGCGGACATGATGCAATACTGGTGGAGCTTGGTGATCATCGCGATGATCTCAGCCGGACCCAGCGCATAGCCTAAGCGCCAGCCGGTCATTGCATACGCCTTGGAAAAGCCGTTGATCACAACCGTGCGTTCCTTCATGCCGTCTATCTCGGCGATGGAAACGTGCTTTTTTCCGTTATATGTAAGCTCGGAATAGATCTCGTCGGACAGCACCATCAAATCGTGCTTGCGGATCACCTGCGCGATCGCCTCCAGATCGCTGCGCTCCATGATCGCGCCGGTCGGATTGTTGGGGAACGGCAGAATCAACAGCTTGGTGCGGTCGGTGATCTTCTCCTCGAGCTGGTCAGCCTTCAAGCGGAACTGATCCTCCGCTTTTGTCTCGATGATCACGGGCGTCGCGCCCGCCATCACGGTCAGCGGCACATAGCAGACGAACGACGGCTCGGGGATCAGTACCTCGTCCCCCTTCCCCGCCATACAGCGGATCGCGATATCGATCGCCTCGGAACCGCCTACGGTCACGACAACGTCGGTCGTCGGATCATATGTGAGGTTGTATTTTCTTTTATAGAAATTTGTTATCTCCTCGCGCAGCTCCTTGAAGCCGCGGTTCGGGGTGTACCAGGTACGTCCCTTTTCCAGTGAGCGGATGCCCGCCTCGCGCACGTGCCAGGGGGTCTGGAAATCCGGTTCACCGACCGACAGCGAGATAACGTTGTCCATCTCGTTGACGATGTCGAAAAAGCGGCGTATGCCCGAGGGCTTTACCGATTGGATCGACTCCGTCAGCTTATCGGTATAGTTCATCAAAGCATCATTTCCCTTCTGTCCTTCTTATCGATATCGACAAGAGAAACGCCGTTTTCCTTATATCGCTTCAGCATGAAGTGGGTCGCGGTGGAAAGGATACCGTTCATGGCGGCGAGCTGCTTTGCGACAAAGGCGGAAACATCCTGGATGGTGCGTCCTTTGACGGTCAGCAGCAGATCATACGCGCCCGCCATGAGGTAGACGGACTCGACCTCATCATAGCAAAGCAGGCTTTCGGCAAATTCGTCAAAGCCCTTTTGCAGCTGCGGCGCAACCTTCAGCTCGATCAGCGCCACAACGCCGGATTCGGGAACCGCGTCCCAGTTGACGACCGCACGATAGCCGCGGATGATACCGCTCTTTTCATACTCCTTGATCTGTGCGGCAATATAATCCTCCGGCTCGCCGAGCATCATTGAAAGCTCAGCGGTCGAGAGGGATGAATTCTCAGATAAAAGCTGTAATAATTTGTCCATGATAACCTCCGTATTTCTCATATCATCTGTAACGCAGGCAGGGCGCACGCAGACAGGCTGTCGATGCATACCGCCGACGCGATACAGAACAATTCTCTTTCCTCCATATTGACTGTCAGCGCCAGATCGCCGTTCGCAAAATTCTTGCCGACGACGCATACCACGCTGTTATCCGCATCCAGGATATCATACCTGCCCGCCGCCACGTCGCCGCGCGTCATAAAGCTGATGCCGTGAAAGCGTACCGTCATAACGCCGCCGCTGACCGCGATATTCAGACGGGCGGTCTCGCCGCCGACCTTGACGGTGTACGCCGACAACGCATTGAAGCCGAGCCTGCGGATCCTGCACACTGCTTTCTGCTCATCAAGAATCCGGATACCCTCTCCGAAGGGGGTATGCTTGCCGCGTACCGAATACTTCGGATTTCCCGATTCGTCATAAACATCATAGCGTGCGTTCGCCTCAGACGTATCTCTTTTAATAAACAATCTCACAATCATCACCAAGCTTATTGTAGTCAGCCGGCGGGCAAATCATACGTCCTACAGAAGCGTTTTACGGAATTTTTTACCGAACAGCGTAAACGTCTGTATCGGATGATCCGGTTCGAACCTTGTCAGGAAGCATGACGCATAGCCCATGATCAGCCAGAATGTTACGACCATAAACGTGATATTGAACAGCAGAGTGATCTCTACCAACGCAAAAACAAGATATGCACATAAAAACGCATACATACACGGCAGCGTGCTGTCGCCCAGCATATGATTCCCCAGCACATGACGGGTCAGCCGCCAGAAGAATCTGACAAGGAAAATCATAAAGAGTATGAATCCCAGTGCGCCCGCGCAGACAAGGATCATGATATAGCCGTTGTGAAAATCCGTGATATACGGCGCAAACACACCGTATTTATCGGAGAACTTGACGCCCTTTTCAAACATCCCTTCTCCGATCTCGTAGATATTGCCTCTGCCGACGCCGGTGACGGGGCTGACGGTAAACATTTCCGCCGCCTGCTTCCACAGCGTAAATCTGCCGGAATCGACGTTGGCGTTTTTATGCTCAAAGGTGACCGCTTTTTCATCGGACGGCTCCTCAGCTGCCTCCATCACGCGGACGGTCCCCGTCATTCTGACGATCTCGGAAAAGCCCAGCTGGACGACATGGCGCACGAACAACAGCGACGCAACGATGATCACGCCTGCCAGCAGGGACACCGTCGCCTTTTTTGCGATCTTGGCGAAATCCAGCTTGACGTCGCCGCTGAAGATCATATATACGCTGAATACGACCGCATAACCGATCGCCAAGACCAGCGAAGCGTTGGAATCGCACAGCAAAAGCGAGATCGCGTTGACTGTCACGCACGAGATCAGCCAAACGCGGCTGACCCGCTTTCTGCCGGAGATCTCGATAAAATCCTTTTTGGTCAGCGCGTGGCAGCAGAAGATCGCGAATACCGATATGTAGCCGAGGTAGTTCGGATTCATATACATTCCGGTAAACCGGTTTTCAAAGATGATAAAGCCGATGTGGAACACCTCGACCTTGATCCCAGCCATCAGGCACGCCAGCCCGATCACACCCATCACGGTGGTTGCGTATACCATAAAGCTGCACACCGCATAGAACTCACGGCGGAAGTTCAGATGCTTTTCGGTGTGGACGCCGTAAAAGATAAAGAAGCATATCGCCGCATGAAGCAACATCACAACATTGTACGCATTCGTCAACAGCTGACTGCTGATATGAAACGCGATCGTAAAGACAGCTGAGAATACAAACAGTATCAGCCACATACCGTAGCGCGTTTTGAGTGCTGTATGCTTTTTGATCTCATTGCGGATCAACAAAAACGCGCCCCAAAAGAAAAGAACGGCCAATCCGATATAGGCAGGTATCAGCAGTACGGTGATATTGCAGATAAAGAGGCAGATGATGTAGCTGCGTCTGAACAGCGAGGTATCCAGAACAGCAGACTTGAACTTGCTCATCACATTACTCCCGGAACTAAATCACATTTTTGAACGTAGCGAACATCAGCTTGATATCGCCCAACAGGCTGAAATCCTTGAGGTACTGCAGGTTGTACTCCATCTTCTCGGGCAGGATCTTTTCCAGATAGATCCTGTCGACCTCATCGGGATCGGCAACGTCGCCGATGATCTCGTTCTCGTCCTTATACCGAATCGAAGCAAGCGAGGTGATACCCGCAGGCAGCAGCAGCGTCGCCATCATCTCAGGGGTATATCGTTCGACATAACGCGGCACCTCGGGACGGGTACCGACAAAGCTCATCTTACCAGACAAAACATGAAAGATCTGAGGCAGCTCATCCAGACGGAACTTGCGAAGCGTCGCGCCGACGCGGGTCACTCGCGCATCGTTTGCAGAGGTCACCAAAGCGCCCAGCTGATCGGCTCCGACCGTCATGGTGCGAAACTTCAATATTTTAAAGCGCTTGTTGTATGCGGTCACGCGCTCCTGACGGTAGAAAACCGGTCCCTTGGAGGTCAGCTTGACGACCACAGCGATCAACGCCATCGGGATGATCAGCAGAATAGTTATCAGGATAGCAAGCAGGAATTCCAGCAGACGCTTAAAGAAGATGCTGCCGCGTCTTTTTTTCAGGATATCATAATATGCGCGCACAGAATCGTTTCGGAATTCCGGCGGCAGTTTTGCATAGCTTTTTAAAAACATAAACCCTCCGTAACCGGGCATAAGCGATAAGCCCTATGTCACCAGTATATATTCTTAAATATTATACTATAATCAAGCGATATTTTCAAGTTTTTATCGAAAAATAGTTGAACAAAAAACACAGCGAAAAAGCCCCCGGAAAAGCGTGGTTATTCAGCAGATTATAATTCTTAATCAGAATTAAAAAATCACAGTTTTGTTACTCTGAAAAAACAGGATAATAATAAGCCAAAAAAACATAAAAAGACCGAAAATAAGCTAAATTTTGCTATTGACTTCACGGTTTATAAAGTGTAAAATGGAATCAGAAAAGCAAAGGAGATTTGAATGGATAACGAGTATAAGCCTGATCTCATCACCCTGATCGATGAACAAAATATCGAGCATAACTTTGAGATCCTGGATACGATCGAAAATGAAAAAGGCGGTATTACATCATGGAGGTCATCGAGGAGGACGGCGAGGAACAGCTAGCCGAGGTCGAAGACGAGGCGCTGCTTGATGAATTATCCGCTGTTTTTGAAAAGCATTTTGCTGAAATGTACGACGATCTCGACGAGGACGTCGACGCTTAGGATCCATATAGGATTCACAATTGAATAACTCAGGCAATTATCCTGCCTGACGCGCGTATCGGTCACAAATAACCCTACACTTTTTAAATCGGGAGCTTGGCTCCTTCGGCGGTGTGAAGACCTCCCAGTCCCCTGGACGAAGGGATCCTAAAGCCGCAGGGCGGGCACCCACCTGTCATTATGTAGGCAGGTTATCTAACGACTGTTGCGGTCAGGTGGGATACTTTTTGTCAGTGAATAGATAATAGTGAATAATGAATAGTTAAGGGCGGGGCACCCGCACCCGATACTATTCTTTTTGCTAAGCGCATATTATTCTATAGGAGAAATAAAATGAAGATTTCCGTATTAGGCTGCGGACGCTGGGGCAGCTGTATCGCATGGTATCTCGACCGGATCGGTCATGAGGTAGTATCCTGCGGTCTCAAAGACGCTCCCGAGCTGCAGCAGCTTCTCAACACCCATCATAACGACTATCTGACCTTCCCCGACAGCATCGAGGTCACTTACGATCTGGAATACGCCGTCAACCGCGCCGAGGTCATCGTCATCTCCATCTCGTCGCAATATCTGCGATCCTATATGGAGGATATCGCGAAGAACGATCTCAGCGGCAAGGCGATCGTCCTGTGCATGAAGGGTATCGAGGTCGCCACCGGCTGCCGGCTCAGCGAGGTCGTCGGCGACTTTGTTGACGAAAGCAAAACGCCCGTCGCGGTATGGGTTGGTCCCGGACATCCGCAGGATTATGTCAAGGGCGTACCCAACTGCATGGTGATCGACTCGAATAACGACGAATTGAAAAAGCGCCTTGTAAAGGCGTTCAACAGCGAGCTGATCCGCTTTTACATCGGCACCGACCTGATCGGCTCCGAGATCGGCGCGGCGGCAAAAAATGTGATCGGTATCGCCGCGGGAATGCTCGACGGTACGGGATGCACCTCTATCAAGGGCGCGCTGATGGCGCGCGGCACCCGCGAGATCGCGCGGCTGATCAAAGCCGCCGGCGGCAACGAGCTCTCCGCCTACGGATTGTGCCATCTCGGCGACTACGAGGCGACCCTGTTCTCACAGTGGAGCCATAACCGCCGCTACGGCGAGGACTTCGTCAAGGGCGTGAAGTTCGACAAGCTCGCCGAGGGCGTGATGACCAGCAAGGCGCTCCTAAAGCTCGCCGATAAGCTGGGCGTAGAATTGCCCATCACGCAATCGGTCTATCGGATCCTTTTTGAGAACGCCGATCCCAAGGATGAGCTGTCTCAGCTGTTCCTGCGCTCGATCAAGGAAGAATTCTGAAATTTTTGAATATACGGGGGCTATCGCACTAAAAAGCGCGATAGCCCCTAACTCATGTCATCCTGAGCAAAGCGAAGGATCTTAAAGTGCCATTCGTCCGATTATGTGAAACCTATCAAGTGTCATCTGGCGGAAAATCGAGCACTTTCAGATTCTTCACTTACGTTCAGAATGACATTTTTTATTTTGCCCAGACCTATTTTTTGTGTTTTTTCAAAAAGTGAAACTTTTTTGACTGCTGAAACGTTTATATAGTGAAGGGGGTGTTCAGGGTGCCAAAAACTTATGCGGGTATCTGCTACGACGACGTTGTGCGTACCTATGCCCAAACGGTCGCGTCTGTCTGTATGATGCAGTTGAATCATCCGGCTGACGCCGAAGATTGCTTCCAGAACACCTTTTTGAAGCTCTACACCTCCTCTCCCGACTTCAAGGACGAAAGGCATCTCAAAGCGTGGCTGATCCGCGTCGCCATCAACGAATGCAAAAGTACCCTGCGCACCCGCAGCCGTACCCTCCCGCTGGAATCGGTCGCACAGATACCGGTGTTCATGAAAGAATCGGACGCAGATTCAGCCCCCGCTGTCCTCATGCGACTCACGCCGAAGCATCGCGAGGTCATGTACCTGTATTACTGCGAAGAATACAAGATCGACGAGATCGCGAAAATCCTCGGCAAAAACGTGAACACGGTCAAAACCCGCCTCAGACGCGCCCGTGAAGAATTTAAACAGTTGTACGGAGGTGATGACTTTGAGTAAACCCGATTTTGATTTTTCAAAATACTTTGAGGTTCCCGACGAATGGATCGAAAGCGCGCTGAACATCCCGAACGCCGTCAATACTCGACCCAAAGTCCTCCCTATCCGCCGCTATGTCGCCGCTGCGAGTATTGTGTTGGTCGTCGCCCTAGGAATCAGTGTATTTTTCTTTTTTGGAAATAAAAAGTCGATTCCCGTGAAGCCGGACAACAGCGGTATAGCCGTCCAATCAGCATCGGAAAGCGTGACCGCATCCGATATCGGCGGCGCCGAAAGCACTCAGACGCCGAGAGACGCAAAAACGCAGCCCGCAACAGGAAGCCGCAACGATCGCAGCACAATTCCAACACATTCAACACAGCCCACACAGGCAGCTGTATCAACGCTGCCGCAAGCCGCTGAAAGCAGTTCAGCGCCCACCTATGTGTCCCCTGCCGCCGAACTGCCGCAAAGCGAACCGACCGATGCGCCGCGGTATCAGCCGACACACAAGCCGGTTACGCCTGCTCCCCCATCACCCACACAGCCGAAAGCAGCTCCGACTTCCCCGCCGGCTACTTCCTCGCCAGCTACTGTTTCTCCAACCGAGGAGCAAAAAAAGACCGGTATTATCCGTATGCCGAGCAGTGCAATAGAAATGACCGCTGCTGCCGATGAAGAAATCCGTCTTTATTGCCGCGTATATGACAGTCAAGGCAGGATCTTGGGTGACAGCGATCCCTATGGAGCTTCGCACATCGTCGACATTGAAGCAGGCTCGGAGGCTTATGAACAAGTCGGAACCATGTATTCCTATTCTTTTGAATATCTTCCGTCGCAGGTCAGCGGCACTCTGCGATATCAATTCTATACGCGGGGTGACCATGTCGTGTATACAGGCACCGTTACCATCTAACAAGGAGGTTAGCATTATGAAGAAAGCATTATCATTGATTTTGGCAATCACATTATTATTCTCTTGCGGAATTATATCTGCTTCCGCCGAAACAAGCTATGTCCATACGAACGGCTATCATGATCAAGCGCAGCAAGTCATCGACCATCCCGAGAAGATCGATCCGAAGGTGATCGGTTATTTCAACTGTGACGTCACCGAACAGACCGTTTTCATCGAGCTTGATCTCGAATCCAAGGTACCCAAGGAAATGCCCTCATGGCCGGATTATAACAAGGCAACGAGAGAGTACGAGGAATACTACTGGAATAATCAAAAGGAATTCATGAGGATCGTCGAGGAGCTGAAAAACTCCACTCATATGCGAAACATCAGAGGCGTATGTAACGAGGCGGTGATTGCAACGGTCGGGAACGATCCGACAAGCATCAGCGAACTTGCGTTGAATGAGCACGTGAAATATATCCGGTGTTTTGACCTCTACGATAAAAACTATGACGAAAACAACACCCGCAACCGCTATCGCGATCGTCTGCTCAGACAGTATCCGACGCATGATACCTACACGGGAGATCCGTTGATCCTGTATCAGGAGGTCTACTATCACGCCTATACCGGCGACGACAAGACCTACGGCACCGACTGGGCGATCGTTCAGGCAAGTATCTCCAGCATCGTAGCCTGTGCGGAGCTTGAACAGATCGTCGGCGGTCGACTGCTCTACGCGCCGAGTACCTATCAGAGACCGTTTGCCTTCGATATCGGACTTTATGACGCCGAGCAGGACAAATTCTTCGACATCACCGAGGTCGACTTCGACGATTACCCCGATCTGTACGAGGTATGGCAGAGAATGGACATCGGCGAGCTGACCGTCAAGGAACAGCCGGGCGACGCGGATGGAGACAACGACGTCACTATCCTGGATGCGACCAAGGTACAGCGCGGCGTTGCCGAGCTGGATAACCGCAATAAGATCGTTGCGACCGGCGCAGACGCTGACGGCGACGGCGAGATGACCGTCCTCGACGCGACGCGAATCCAGCGGTATAAAGCGGAGCTGTGTAACCTTGACGGCTCGGTATACACAAAAGCATAAAGAATAGTTAGGGTAACGGGAGTCGAACCCCAACCGCCGATAATGAGTGATTTTCAGTCTTTATCGGCTTATCGTCGATCGTAACCCGTCAGGGTTACTCCTCCTCTGCACCGAGAAATCCTTGAAAATTATCTCATTCTCGGTGCGAAGCAGTTATTGTCGAGCAGATTTGTGACTAATCGAGGAAAAACCGGAGTGAATACTGCCGTATTCACGAGGATTTTGACGAAGAGTAGGCGCAAATCTGCCGCCAAGAACCGATTTGGGTTCGGATCCCGTTACCCTACCTATTCTAAGTCAATACCATCCCCTTATTTCCCACTCAAACAAGCAGACGGCAGTCGAATGACTGCCGCCTGTTTGCGTATATCGACACTAAATGTAGGGGCGGGTCTTGACCCGCCCGTTCGCGAAGCAACCTACCAAAAAGGAGCCGTTAACTGAATGAAGAATACTGTGTTTTGAGGGTGTCGATCTTGTTCTGATCGACCTGCTTCTGGGTGTACCAGCCCTTTTCTGTCATCTTGGAGAAGATCTCGTTCTGCATCGACAGGCTGTCGGTAAAGGCGGAGTTGAAGGCGAGGTGTACGTTCTGGGTACCGCTCTCTACCGCGCCGTGCATATACAGGTCGCATACGCCTTTTTCGAGCAGCAGAAGATTCTGCATCAAATTCTTGTCATCCATGATCATCCCTCCTTACAGCAGCGAATAGAACTGGCGAAAGATCTGAGCGTGGCGCTCGGAGAGATTCTCCACACAGCGCTTGAGTTCGGGATCCTGCAGGTTCTGTACGGTCTCGTCGCATTTTTGCTGAAAATACTGCTCATGTCCGAGGGCGTCCTCGATATAGAGCAACTCTTTGTCGGTCATAACATTACCTCCTGAAACTTTGGTAATGCTAGTATGCGCCGTATTTGTATGGATTATTCATATCAATCGGGTGCGGG
>CACZAW010000101.1 GCA_902779225.1 uncultured Ruminococcus sp.
CGCCTTGTCACTTCGATGCTCTCGCTGTCGCGCATCGACAACGGCGAGCTGAAGATCCATCCCGCGACCTTCGACCTGTTCTCCACCCTGATCTCGATCCTCGCGGGCTTTGAACAGAAAATCATCGAGCGCAATCTGCGAATCACCGGACTGGAAAAATTCCGTGCCATCAAGGTTTACGCCGATCCCGATCTGATCTATCAGGTCATCTATAACCTTGTTGAAAACGCGGTCAAATTCACCAACGAAGGCGGCTATATCAATTTTGATCTCGAAGAAACCCGCTTTGACATCACCGTAATGATCACCAACTCTGGCGACGGTATCCCGCCCGAGGATATCCGGTTTATCTTCGACCGCTTCTATAAAACCGACAAGAGCCGCAGTATGGATAAAAAGGGTATGGGTCTCGGACTGTTTATCGCCAAGACCATCATGCGCCTGCACGAGGGTGACATCTATGTCGATTCCCGCGTCGGCGAATATACCCGATTTGCTTTCCGCCTGCCGACCAATATTCCGCAGTCCGGCAAAAAGGACAAGGACGGAAAGTATATTGAAACAACTATCGAACCCGAAACGGAGGAATAAAAAATGGAAAACAACCTGCCGCATGACGATTACCGTCCGCAGGATGAATATCCCGCTCTGGATGCAAACCCGGTAGAGGCTGCCGAACCCGTTGAAGCGGCTCCGGTCGATGTGCCTGAGCAAACTGCAGCAACCGAGCAACCCGAAAGCGCACCTGACGTACCGCCTTCCAATATCCCCGCTCCCCCGACGCCGGCACAGCAGCAGTATCCGCAGAACACCGTCCCCTATTATACCTATCCGGTCTATCCGCCGATCCCGGGGATGCCGCTGCATCCGCAGCAACAGCAATTTCCGCAGCATCAACAGTATCCGCAACAGCAATATCCACAGCAGCCGGTACAACCGCAGTACCCGCAGCCGCAGTACCCGCAGCCGTCTTATCAGCAATATCCGTTCCAATATCCCGACTATACGCAGTATTATGGCTCTTACCAGCAGCAGCCGACACAACAGCCGGTACAGCAGCCGCAATTTACACAGCCGAATGCTCCGGCAGGACAGCCTGCCGCGCCGACGGCTCCCCCTCAGGGTATGCCTGTTGCCTATCATACCCCCGCAAAAACCGACCCTGTTCCGGATGAGAAAAAATCGACTTCTACCGGAACCAAGGCATTCCTGATCATCCTGACGGCGCTGATGCTGTCGATGATCGCCGGCTTTATCGTATATGTCGTCAACGCATCCAACAAGGATGTCGCCGACAGCAAGAGCAACAGCAATCCCTACGCGGCGCTGTTTGATGAAAACAATAACGGGATTTTTGAAATTCCCGACACCTTGGATACCGCTCAACCGAAGACAACGGAAACAGAAGAGGAGATCACGCTGGTCGCCGACGACGGCGCGACCCAAAAGCGCGATAACGATAATCCCGACAGCATCGGTAAGCCCGACAAAACCGCAAAAGGGATCGAGCTGAGTCCGCAGCCTGCCGATGCAGACAGCTCTTCCAAATATACCGCAAAAAGCTCCTTCAACACCCTTGTCGACAGCGTGGTCACCATTACCTGCTATGAGAAAAAGGTCTCCGACAAACCGGAGGATGCTGTGTCGGGCGGTTCCGGCACCATTATTTCCGCCGACGGTTACATCATCACCAACGCCCATGTGCTGAACGATTCCAAACAATTTGCCGTCAACGTCACGCTGAACAACGGTAAAAAGTATCAGGCGGTGATCATCGGCTACGACACCTGGACGGATATCGCCGTACTGAAGATCGACGCGACCGGTCTCAAGCCCGCCGCCTTCGGCGATTCGGAATTGGTAGAGGTCGGCGACGACGTGATCACCATCGGCAGTCCCGGCGGCACAAAATTCAAAAACACGCTGACACAGGGCGTTGTTTCGGCGCTGGACAGAGAGATCTCGACCAGCAAATGTGTTCGCTATATCCAGAGCGACGCGGCGATCAACCCCGGCAGCTCCGGCGGACCGCTGTGCAACCTGTACGGTCAGGTCATCGGCATCACAACCGCCAAGACCGTCGCCGCTAACTTTGAAAACATGAGTTTTTCGATCCCGTCCGCTTCCGTAAAGGACGTCGTATCCGATCTGATCCATTACGGCTATATCCCCGACAGGGCGCGCATCGGCTTCGCCGGCAGCGAGATCCCTGCGGAATTCGGGATGATCTATGAGATCCCCGCAGGCGTTGTGATCGAAGAGATCGCCGAGGACGGCGCGCTGAAGGACAGCGACGTCAAGAGAGGCGATATCATCACCGCGATCGACGGAACCAAGATCACCTCTTTCCAGGATATCTACAATATACTCGCCAAGCATAAAACCGGCGATAAGATCAAGCTGAGCATCTGTCGGCTTGACGATCCGAGTCTTCTTCTTGATGACGACGAATAGGCTGAATAAACATCAAAAAGGTCATCCGAACGGATGACCTTTTTTTCATAATATTAATCATATTTGGCTGAGCACTTCGCCGACCTTGTCGTGGATCACGAGGTCTGCCATCTTGTCATACGGCGTAGCGTCGCGGTTGATCAGCACCATCTTATCTCCGCGGAAATAGCGGATATATGACGCGGCGGGATAGACCGTCAGCGAGGTTCCCGCGACGATCAGAACGTCCGCCGACCGAAGATCATCCAGCGCCGCCAAGACCGTCTCCTCCGGCAGCGGCTCCTCATACAACACTACATCGGGCTTGATGACGCCGCCGCAGTCACAGGTCGGCACACCTGAGCTGTTCGCGATAAAATCCACGCCGTAGCTCTTGCCGCATTTTGTGCAATAATTGCGCAGCACCGAACCGTGCAGCTCATGCACGCGTTTGCTGCCCGCCGCCTGATGCAGACCGTCGATGTTCTGCGTGATGACGGAAAGCAGCTTACCCTCTGCCTCCCATTTAGCGAGGGTCAGGTGCGCTTTATTCGGCTTCGCCGTCAGGCAAAGCATTTTTTCGCGATAAAAGCGATAAAACTCCTCGGTATTGCGTATAAAGAAGGTGTGACTGAGGATCTCCTCGGGAGGATAATCGAATTTTTGGTTATACAGTCCGTCGACCGAGCGAAAATCGGGGATCCCGCTTTCGGTCGATACGCCCGCCCCGCCGAAAAAGACGATGCGCTTTGCGTTTTGTACGATCTGTCTGAGTTTTTCGATTTCGTTCATGATGATCCCTCCGCATGATTTTATGCTTTCAGTCTAGCACATCGAACAGTGATTTGCAACGAAAAACTTCTGTGATACAATTAGTTAGACATATTTTTTGATCTCTGCACCCAAACGCCTAGTCTCAGGTGATATATATGATGAAAGGAGTTCGGAGAGTGAAGAACAAATTCGGTACCGAAAAAACAGAATTGGTTTTCAGGCAATATGCCGATATGATCTATCGGATAGCTATGCATAATCTCGAGAACTCCGCCGATGCAGAGGATATTCTGCAAGACGTTTGTATGGCACTGATGACAGGCAAACCGCCGCAGGACGAGGAGTATCTCAAGCGATGGCTGATCCGCGTTACCATCAACAAATGCAAGAATCTCAAGCGTTCTTTCTGGCGACGCAATCGCGAGAGCCTCAGCGATTATACACATTTGGAATCCCCGCCTGTCCCCTGTCTGCCGGAGGAAATCTTTGAACTGCCGGATAGCTACAGAAATATCATTTATCTCTACTACTTTGAGGACTATACCATTCCCGAAATAGCGCAAATTTTGGAAAAAAATGAAAACACAGTGAAATCATCACTGCAGCGAGCGCGAAAGAAGCTCAAAAAACTACTGACAGAGGAGGAGTCAGACGGTGAAAACTAACGCTTACACAACCGCAATACAGCGAATTCACGCGCCGTCTTCCACAGTAGAAAAAGCGCTGCAAAACGCGAAAGAGCGTGATTTTGACAGGGCGGAAGAAGTAAACCGCCGACCGTTCCCGATCAAGCGTGTTGCGATCGCGGCGGTGATCGTGCTGACGATGATCGGTGCGATCGCTGTCTACGGTATCTTTGTAGCTCCGACTTCGCAGATCTGTCTTGACAGTCGCGAGAGCGTGACCGTCACACTGAACAGCCGCGGCAAGGTGCTTTCGGCAGATAGATATTCAACTCTGGTCGGAAAAACGGCAGAGAAAGCGATAGAAACCATTGTAAAGGAAATGATCGACGATGGTATGCTCTCAAAGGATGAGAACACCCTGATCGTCGGTATATCGGGAAACGGTACCATATCCCCCGATCTAGCGGCGAAATGCGTCAATGACGCTTATGAGGATTCAGGGTTTGACGGATGTACGATCGCGATGAGCATCCATAAAGATTTTGAAGCAAAGCGCCAAAAAAGCATGGCGCGCGCCTGTATCATCAATTTACTGAATACATATGAACCGTCGTTGAGCGTAGAAAACCTCTCCGATCTATCAGTCAACGAGTTAGGTCTTTTGCTGGTAAAGACGATACACAACAACGACATTGTCGTCACCGGCGCGCCTTCCGAAAGCGCCTATATCGGCTTTGACGGCGCTGTAGATAAGGCGCTTATGCTCAGCGGGTTCAGAGAAAACGAACTCAGCGATATGTCTGCGGCTTACAGTATTTATCATGGCAAGCTCATTTATCTGGTAAGGCTGAACGCAGGAGAAAACAGCGAGGTGTACTTTATCAATGCTCTTACCGGGGCGACCGAACAGGCGATCAAGGCTCCCGCAACAGACATCAACAAGGCGGTAGAGGAAGCTAACCAAATGCCGCCGAAGCAGGAACCGACAGAGACGCCGACTTATTCGGAAGTCGTGCCGACTATTATGCCGGTCACTCAATCACCGACAGTACCGGTGACAGAAAAGAAGATCGACAGCAATCAGCCGCCTTTTGAAGATCCAACGAATGCGCCGAAATTTACAGAGCCGACCGTAGCGCCGAACTACAATCCGACGACTGCACCGATCATTCCGACACAGGCACCGACGACCGCAGAATATCCGTGTATATCGATTACACTCAAGGAACTGAGCTTTGTCGTGCTGTCGCCGCCTCAAAGTGCTGTAGCAGTAGGATATCAGACGCTCTTCGAAGGACAATATGTTGATGCTCGAAAGGGTGATAAAATCAACAGCGGCGAGGTTGCCGTTATCACCGATTACAACCAATTTCTGGCTTTTTTGAAAAAGAATCCATATGCCTTTACCGATAAAAACGGCAGCCCGCTGATGAACACCTATACTGCCGAGTATTTTAAAACGCATTTCATTCTCGCTTCAGCGTGTACTGTCTCGGACGCGAGCTACTACACGACCGTTACCGAACTGAGCTCGGATGGCGGGATGATCTATATGGAGAATAGTCTAAGCTACGGTCCTGCACACAGCGGAGTATTCTACTGTCACACTTTGTCGCTGTACGGTGTCAGTCGTTCTGCTGGAATCCCCAAAAACCTTACTGTTTACTGATTCATCATACTGTTATTTTTCCGGAGAATAACCTATGAAACAAAAACTATTCATTATCATAGCGACAGTCCTCCTGGCGCTGACCTTGACTGTCCCCGCTACTGCCGCCGAAGAATATTGTGTAATCGGCGATGTGGACGAGGACGGCGAGGTATCAATTCTTGACGCGACCCGTATCCAGCGCTCTCTTGCGGGTCTGTTTGATTTGAATACTTTGCAGGACTACCTTGCGGACGTCGACGGTAACGGCACCGCGACGATCATTGACGCGACAATCATCCAGCGCGCGCTCGCGGATATTTCGTATGATTTCTACAAATTCCGCCTTTACACTTGGCGCGCGCGCATCACCTCGGTCGATGAGGTGTCCGCTTATGTGACGCCGGGTGATCCGCCGGGTAATGCACAGCCAACACCGGGGACGATGAAGACCTTTTACATTGAAGAGATCTCGCACGAGATCCCTTCGGAATTCGAAGTGTATGTCAACGATACACTTCTGCGCGGGCGCAGTACGGGCGAAGCGTTTTCCTATACGATCACAGATCCGGGAAACTATGCTTTTATGGTTATCGCCTACGATCCGTTTGGCGGAAATGACGTTTATCGTTTTGAAATCGCTGTTCCGGAATCACAGAACCGGACGCCGGAGATCGTTTCGGCGATCTACAATAAGAATACCTCTATTCTATCGGTTATCGCAGAGGGAGGAGCTGCGCCGTATGAGTATGAGTACGTCATTCGAAACGATGTTTCGCCCAATCCTCCGGGCGGATACAATACCCCCACCTCATATTTTGACTTCTACATCGATGAAAACGGTATTCCGACACTGAAATGTGAATTCAGCAGCAGAAGTGCTGTCTATATCCCGATCGACCAATTAACGAAGACACTCAATTACACCTGTGAGGTTCAGGTGCGAGATGCAAACGGAAATCTGTCTGAAATCAAAAAGGTTCCAATTAGTTTTTAGTTACTAATGATTCTGTCATCCTCTTCAAGGGCCCGAAGAAGAATCAGAATATCAGTATATTACCATTAAAGAAAAGAGGGTTTATAATGAAACACAACAAAAGAGTATTTTTGCTGATCCTCTCGCTGACGCTGGTGTTCTCGATCATATTTACGGCTGTCGCTTCGGCGCGAAACGTATCGGGAGCGTCCGTCGGCGATGATGAGATCGACCGCGGGGACGCATGGGAAATGCTCAACAATGAATACTACACTGCGTACAATATGTTGAGCATTCCGGGCAGCGACTATACCACCAATTACAATACCGCTCTCATGAGATACTGCAATCACGCAAAGCTCTTGCTGGATTCTTCGACCTCCTCAACCGCACAGCTCAAAGAGATGTACACCTACTGGAATGACGGCACCAACAACGGCAGCTGGAGCGATCCGATCTACCTATACAACTGGTCGGATGACGGCGGCGAGATCAGCGCGTGGCCGGGCGAAGCGATGAGAGGCGGCTATACCAACGAGTTCGGACAAAAGCAGTATTATGCCTTAGTTCCCATGGATGTGCCGAACATCGTATTCAGTTCTCCTCAGCTTGACGCGGCAAACGGCAATGTTCCCTGTGTCGAAGTCCAGACCGTAGACATCTTGGTGCTAGGCAACACCGGGTACTACCTTTCGGGCGAGCGTGACGGTGCGAAATATAAGGTCAATGAATGGGAGCTGAAGGATCCTGTCTACAAAACCTTTGATGATCCCGTTCCTACCGATCCGCCCACGCCGAAGCCCACTGAACAGCCGACTCAGGAACCGACGGTTATGCCTACGGAACCTGCGACCGAAAAGCCGACCGTCAAAGCAGATCCCGTGACGGAACCGTCGACAGAGTTTGACATTGACGACTATATCCCAAGCTATGGTGGAATGCTTGAATTCTATGTGCATTCAATCGAGAATCTTGCACAGGAAGACCTGCGTGAGATGATCGTTGACGCAACACAAATGCTGGCTCCCGGCAACTACTTAACTCCCGAGCACATCGAAAAGGTGAGTCGTGTCCGCAATTTTGCCGTTACGGTCTACAATGATGACCGCTCCTCCGATAACGAGCTGATCGGTGCGCGGAAGATGCTCCAAGCGGCATTTGAAAATAAAAGCTATGAAGAAATCGTCGACATCATGTATCAGTGGTTCAATATGCCGGATATCGAAACACCCGATTCGACATCGCCCCACTCGCCGACCGAAACCGAACAGAATTCCTCGAACAGCCATATGATCGGCGACGCGGACGGCGACGGCATGATCAGCATTTTTGATGCAACACGTATCCAGCGTGTGCTTGCCGGCTATGAGTCGGAAAACCGCTCTGTCGCTGAGACGAATGCTTGCTTGTCGGGCGGTTCGCTGAGCATCCTTGACGCGACCGCGATTCAGCGGTATCTTGTGGGATATGACGATCATTATGATATCGGTGCATATATCATCCCGACAGGGTTAAAAAGATCATAAACCCCCATTACCCATTTTTCACAGCGAGGGCGGCGTGCAGATGCACGCCGCCCTTAGCTTTTGCTGTAAAAAACGCCGCTTCGGGTGAAGCGGCGTTTTGGTATCTAGCTTGATTGATTATGAATTGAAGATCGACATGATGTCGTAGAAGCTGTCGTCGTCATCGGTGGAGTCGACCTCAACCTTGGGAGCGGCGGGAGCAACTTCGGTATCGACCAGCGGCGCCTTTTCGGGAGCAGAGGTCGGGAACGCGCCGGAGTTGTCGGTGGTGGAACCGCAGCCGGTCGCGATAACGGTCACGCTGATCTCATCCTTCATATCCTCGTCGATAACAGCACCCCAGATGATGTTCGCATTCTCGGCAGCCTTCTGAGCAACCATGGTGGACGCGGCGTCGATATCGTCGAGAGTGATATCGGGGGATGCGGTGATATTGATGATGACGCCGGTAGCGCCGTCGATCGAGGTCTCGAGCAGAGCGGAAGAGATCGCCATATCGGACGCAACAACCGCCTTATCCTTGCCGGTCGCCTTGCCGATACCCATATGGGCAAAGCCTGCGTCGCGCATGATCGCGGAAACATCGGCAAAGTCGAGGTTGACAAGACCGGGAACAACGATCAGATCAGAGATACTCTGAACGCCCTGACGGAGAACGTCATCCGCGATAAGGAACGCGTTCTGGAGGGTGATGGAAGTGTCGGAAACATATTTCAACCGCTCGTTGGGAACGATGATCAGCGAGTCTACACAGCCGGAAAGCTCCGCGATACCCTGCTCAGCCTGCGCCATACGCTTTTTGCCTTCAAAGGCAAAGGGCTTTGTGACAACGGCAACGGTAAGGATACCCATATCCTTCGCGATCTTTGCGACGATGGGAGCAGCGCCGGTACCGGTACCGCCGCCCATACCGGCGGTGATGAATACCATATCGGTGTCCTTCAGGAGAGCAGAGATCTCCTCACGGTTCTCTTCGGCGGCAGCCTGTCCGACGGTCGGCAGAGAGCCTGCGCCCTTGCCGCGGGTAGCCTTTTCGCCGATTTGGATCTTCTGCTGTGCCTGCGAAAAGCGCAGAACGTGCTCATCTGTATTGATCGCGATAAACTCAACGTTCTTGACGTCCATTTTGATCATGCGGTTGACAGCGTTTCCGCCGCCGCCGCCGACGCCGATTACTTTGATAACCGGTAAGCCGCTCGCGGGATTCTTTTCAACTTCAAAAGCCATTTTATAATCCTCCTTATGGAACTATGCAGGTTTATTCATAGAGATAAAGCCATGCATACGCATAATATTACACTCTATCATAATATAACTTAACACATATCGGCGATAATTTCAATCTTTTTTTGCAAATATTGCAAAATTTTAATGATTTAAAAGAAAATCAAGGAATTAATTTGGTGAAAAAGACGTTGAAAAAGCGGATTATTGCGGCTGCGCCTGACCGTTGCCGGGGATATCGCCGCCGTCGGGCGCAACATCTACGCCGCCGTCATCCGCGACAGCTCCGCCGCCGTCGTCGGGCGTCCATTCATATTGTTCGCCGCCCGTATCGTTGCCGCTTTCATAGCTGCCCGCGCCGTTATCGTAACTGCCGTCGCCGTTATTGTAATCGACCGCACCGTTATCATAGTTGCCTGCGCCGTTGTCATAGCTGCCGTCACCGGCGTCATAACCGCCGTCACCGGTATCGTAGCCGCCGTCGCCGACAACATAGCCGCCATCGACAGCGGGCTCGGTCGGTTGACGCGTCGGAGCAGAGGGATCCTCGGTCGCATTGACGTTGATGCTCTTTTCTTCATCAAAATACGAACGCTTTGTCTCGTTGCAGCGGGAAACATCCAGCGTTCCGCGAATCTCGCTGCCGGGGTTGACGTCGATCTTGGTGGTGATGATCGTCATCGCGGTGCGGATCTTATAGCTGACGTCCTCGGGGATGCCGAGCTTGACCTTGATCCTGTTATCATATGTAAAGGTGATATTTGCCGTATTGGTCGCGTCGACCTCGGTGATGCCCTGATAACCGTTATCGGCGAATACCTGCGTGATATTCTCGATCATATCGACGACGGTTTCGTCCTCGTACTCAACATAATCGCCGATATCGCCCGAGATCAGCTTAGGCCCGATAAAAATCGGCAGATCATACTTGCTGATATCCGTAACGCGGTTCAGGATGCGACCCTTGGTGCTGATCAGCAGATACTCATTGTCGGAGACCTTAACAAGATAGCCCTCGACCGCTTCGGTGACGTCGATCTTGATGGTATCGGGGATCTTAAAGCCGACCTGAACATCCTCGTAGTACGGAAAGCTCGCCTTGATACGGTCTGCGGCAGGTTTTTTCGGTGCAAGGAAGATATTGGTTCCCTCGCTGATGCCGCACACATTGATGACGTCGCTCTCGTTATACAGGCTGTTGCCGATCACCTCGTAGTTCTGTGTTTTGAAAAGAACGGTAAGCGACAAAATCACGCCGACAACGATCACAACAGCAATAATGAACACAAAGCTGAGGATTCGTCTGAGCTTGCGGCGGAAGGGCGAGACTGGCTTTTTGCGCGAGGGATTTGCGGCTTTTTCTTTCGGGCGCCTATCCTCACGGGCGCTGTCTGTGACCTCTTCTTCCACGATCCGCTGCTCATTCTCGCCGGACTCGTCGACATAAAAATCGTTGTAGTCGTCGGAGAATTCCGAAAGCATCGCGTCTTCTTTATCTCTTTCCAACGCTTCTTCGCGCTCGCGTGCTTCCTTACGGATCTCTTTCAGATCGGGCTTTTTGTGAATATTCGGTTTTTTGAACTTCTTGATCCAATTCTTTTTCACGTCGGGCTCCCTGTGTGCCGCTTTACGGCACGGTGAATGGTGAACGATGAAGGATGAATGGCGGCAGATACTCGCTTTGCTCGTACAATCATACAATCCCTCACCCGCTTTTGGCGGGAGCTCCCTTTATCAAAGGGAGCCTATAACTTCTTGATTTCTGCGCCGAGGGCGGAGAGCACAAGCTCAAAGTCCTCATATCCGCGCTCGAGGTACTCGATCCCCTCGATCTCGCTGACGCCGCGGGCGCTCAATGCAGCGACTACCAGCGACGCCGCACCGCGCAGATCGCGCGCGCGAACCCGCGCCGACAGTAATCGGCGCGCACCGGCGACCACCGCGACCCTGCCTTCGACGCGGATATCCGCGCCCAGCCGGCAAAGCTCGCTGACATGACCGTAACGGCTCTCAAACATATTCTCAACAAAAACGGTCAATCCGTCCGCGACCGCCGCAACGCTCATCAAGGGCGCCTGGGCGTCGGTCGGAAAGCCGGGATACGGCATTGTGCGTATCAGCTTTGGACTGCGCAGACGATAGGGCGAATGAAAGCTCATGCCGTCGCCGACGCATTGTATGTCACATCCGCACTCACGAAACACCGGCAGGATGGAGCCGAGGTGAGACGGGATGATGCTTTTGAAACGGATATCCGAACCGGTCACGGCAGCCGCCGACATCAGCGTCGCCGCAACGATACGGTCGGGGATGATCGCGTGGGAAGCGGGATGCAGACGGGCTACGCCGTCAATGATGACGGTGCTCTCCCCCGCGCCGGATATTTTTGCGCCGCAGGCGGTCAGGTAATCCGCCAGATCCGTGATCTCCGGCTCTCGAGCGGCGTTCGAGATAATGGTGGTGCCCTCGGCGGTGGCGGCGGCGATCATAATATTTTCCGTCGCGCCGACAGAGGGGATCGTCAGGGCGATATTCGCGCCGTGAAGGCGGTCGGTGATACAGCAATCCAGCTCGCCGTGCTCCTCGGATATCTCGACGCCCATTTCGCGCAGCGCGTTCAGATGGAGGTCGATCGGCCTCGGACCCAGCTCGCATCCGCCGGGAAAGGACATTTTGACCCGATCAAAGCGGGCGATCATCGCTCCGAGAAAAATGATGGACGACCGCATCCTGTGCATCAGCGCAGAAGGGATATCGTTGCGCTCAACACAGCCGGTGTCAACGATGACAACGTCGCCCTCCCTGCGCGCGGTGCAGCCTATGTATCGCAGGATCGTCAGGGATGCTTCCACATCCGTAAGCTGCGGACAATTATACAGGACGCTTTCGCCGCGGCACAGCAGGCTTGCCGCCAAAATAGGCAGGGTACTGTTTTTTGATCCCTGTACCCGAACCTCTCCCTGAAGCGTTCTGCCGCCCTCCACTACGAACTTTCCCACAACCATACACCCTTTCATAAACTCTATGCAAGGTATACTATGATGGATAAGGGTAAATGGTGAAAAGTGAATGGTGAAGAGTGAAGGGTTGCGGGAGGACTCCGTCCTCACCTGATTCCTGTTATTTTATTCCTGACTCTTATGGATGCAAAACTTCCTTGATCGTCTGATAGATCCGCTCATTCGCGTCGGTGATCGCCATTTTCTGCGCGTTATGACGGTATTTTTCCATCATCTTCGGGTCGACGAGCATACTGTCGACGACCTCACAGAGCTTCTCGCCGGTCAGATCCTTTTGCTCGATGACCATCGCGGCTTTTTTATTTGCCATGGACATGGCGTTATGGTACTGGTGATTCTCAGCGACAAACGGTGAGGGGATCAGGACTGCGGGTCTGCCCTTCGCCTGAACCTCGGATAAAGTGATCGCTCCGGCGCGCGAAACGACCAGATCGCACGCCGCCAGACAATCATTCATATTATTGATGTACGGACGAACGTCCAGATTATCGCAGGACTCGGGATCGATCCCCTTCTGTCTGAGGAGATCGAGCGTATAGCCGCCCTGCTGTCCGTATGCGTGGATATGATAGTACTTTTTGTCCTTTGCAGAACGCGCCATCAGCTCGACCATCGACTCGTTGATGCATTTTGCGCCGAGCGAGCCGCCGAAGGAAAGGATGATCGGGCGCTCGAGACGCGTCAGCCCGAGCCGCTCCCTGGCTTCATCATGCTTAGAGGCGAGGACCGCGGGACGGATGGGATTTCCGGTCACCACGAACGAGGCGTGGCTGTCAAAATGCTTTTTGGCGTCTTCATTCGCAAGCATCACGCGGCTGACCTTTTTAGCCAGCATTTTATTGGTAACGCCTGGATAGGCGTTCTGTTCATGGATGACGGCAGGATAGCCGAGATTGCACGCGGCGAGGATCACGGGTCCGCTGACATAGCCGCCTGTCCCGATACAGATATCGGGATCGAACTCCCTGATGATCTTTTTCGCCATCGCGCGC
>CACZAW010000102.1 GCA_902779225.1 uncultured Ruminococcus sp.
TTGAATCGGCGCAGTTCTCCGTGCGCAAGATCGTGCGGCTGGCGATGAACTACGGCGCAGCGTATGCCGTGATCGCCCATAATCATCCGAGCGGCGTTGCACTGCCGTCGGTCGAGGACGTTCGCACAACGCTTTTGCTGCGCGACGCGCTCGCTCTGGTTGAGGTAAAGCTGATCGACCACTTTATTGTTGCGAACGAAGAATGCGTTTCGCTTGTTCAATCCGGAATTTTTACGGATAATACTGATTAGGATGGATGGCTTTGGAACATTTTAAACTGGTATCTGAATATCAGCCCACCGGCGATCAGCCGCAGGCGATCCGTCAACTGGTCGACAGTATCAAGGCGGGGAACAGGGAACAGACCTTGCTCGGCGTGACCGGTTCGGGCAAGACCTTTACCATGGCGAACATCATCGCGCAGGTCAACCGTCCGACGCTGGTGCTTGCGCATAACAAAACGCTTGCGGCGCAGCTTTGCTCCGAGTTCAAGGAGTTCTTTCCGGAGAACGCCGTCGAGTATTTTGTTTCTTACTATGATTATTACCAGCCTGAGGCGTATATCCCTCAGAGCGACACATATATCGAAAAGGATTCCGCGATCAACGACGAGATCGACAAGCTGCGCCACAGCGCGACGCTGGCGCTGTCCGAGCGCCGCGACGTCATCATCGTAGCGTCTGTATCCTGTATCTACTCGCTGGGCGACCCGATCGATTACCGCAACATGGTGATCTCGCTGCGCCCGGGAATGGAAAAGAGCCGCGACGACCTGATCCGCAAGCTCGTCGAGCTGCAATATGAGCGCAACGATATCAATTTTATCCGCGATAAATTCCGGGTGAGAGGGGACGTAGTCGAGATCTTTCCCGCGTCGTCCTCCGACCGTGTGATCCGCGTCGAATTCTTCGGCGACGAGATTGACCGCATCACCGAGATCAATCCGCTGACCGGCGAGCTGCTCGCCACCCTGCGCCACGCGGCGATCTATCCCGCGTCGCATTACATCGTTGACAGCGGTAAAATGGCGCGCGCCTTGGATGAACTCGAGCGCGAGCTGCAGGAGCGACTTGAATACTTCCGCTCACAGGGCAAGCTGCTCGAGGCACAGCGCATCGAACAGCGCACCCACTATGATATGGAAATGCTGCAGGAGATCGGGATGTGTCCCGGCGTCGAGAACTACTCGCGCGTATTATCCGGCAGAGCGCCCGGCTCCGCGCCGTATACCCTGCTGGATTACTTTCCGAAGGATTTTTTGCTCTTTGTGGACGAGAGCCATGTCACCCTGCCGCAGGTGCGCGGGATGTATGGAGGCGACCATGCCCGCAAAAAGAGCCTGATCGACTTCGGCTTTCGCCTGCCGTCCGCCTATGATAACCGCCCGCTGAACTTTGACGAGTTTTATGAGCGGCTGAATCAGGCGGTATTCGTCAGCGCGACGCCCGGTGATCTGGAGCTGGAAAAAAGCGCTGTCGTCGCCGAACAGATCATCCGCCCGACCGGCTTGCTCGATCCCGAGATATCCGTTCGACCGACCGAGGGACAGCTCGACGACCTGATCTCCGAGATCAATATGCGCGTCGAAAAGAATCAGCGTGTGCTGGTCACTACCCTCACCAAGAAGATGGCGGAGGATCTGACCGAGTATCTCGAGAGCATGGATATCAAGGTGCGCTATATGCATCACGATATCGACACCGTGCGCCGCATGGAGATCGTCCGCGATCTGCGTCTGCAAAAGTTCGACGTCTTGGTCGGCATCAACCTGCTGCGCGAGGGCTTGGATATCCCCGAGGTATCGCTGGTAGCGATCCTGGATGCGGATAAAGAGGGCTTTTTGCGATCGGAACGCTCGCTGATCCAGACGGTAGGACGCGCCGCGCGCAACGCCGACGGCACGGTTATCATGTATGCGGACTCCGTGACCGATTCGATGAAAAAGACCATCGTCGAGACCGAACGCCGCCGTACCATCCAGAAGCAGTATAACGATGAGCACGGCATTGTTCCGCAGACCATCGTCAAAAAGGTCAACGATATCATCGAGATATCCACCCATACCGATGAGGAGATGGAACACGTCGGCAGACTGCCGCGCGCCGAGCGTCAGGAGCTGATCAAGCAGCTCACCAAGGAGATGCAGGCGGCGTCCAAGCTGCTTGAATTTGAGCACGCAGCCTTCCTGCGTGACCAGATCAAGAAGCTGAAGGGGATAAAGTAACCTTAGCCTCCCTTTATACAAAAATGTCATTGCGAAGTCCATTAACCGGGGTCCCTGCAACGCCCCGCGTTGTGGGGAGAGGAGTCGCTGCGGAGCGATACGAGAGTAGTCCGTTGAGGACTGCTCTCAATAAGCGCAGCCCGCAACGACGACGTGGCAATCTCAACCGATTAAAAATGGTATAATACCCCGCCCATACAAAGCGAGGTTAAAGTGTATTTTGCTACTATAATACAGAAACCATAATTCTTTAGGAGAATCATAAATGGCAAAAACGAAACCGAAATATAATGATGAGAGTATCACCAGCTTAAAAGGCGCCGACCGCGTCCGCAAACGTCCTGCCGTTATCTTCGGCTCGGACGGTATCGAGGGCTGCCAGCACAGCGTTTTTGAGATTCTCTCCAACTCTATCGACGAGGCGCGCGAGGGCTATGGCAAGGAAATCGTCCTGACTACCTACGCAGACGGCTCGATCGAGATCGAAGACCACGGCCGCGGTATTCCCGTTGATTATAATAAAAACGAAGAGGAATATAACTGGAAGCTCCTGTTCTGCGAGATGTACGCGGGCGGCAAGTACAACAATAATTCCGGCGAGACCTACGAGTTTTCGCTCGGACTGAACGGTCTCGGACTCTGCGCGACCCAGTGCGCTTCCGAGTATATGGACGCGGAGATTAAACGCGATCACAAAAAATACAGTCTCCACTTTGAAAAGGGCGAGAACATCGGCGGTCTGACGGCTGTTGACTACAACGGCAGAGACACCGGCTCCAAGATCCGCTGGAAGCCCGATCTTGAGGTGTTCACCGATATCAAGATGTCGCCTGAATTCTATGAAGAGATGATCCGCCGACAGGCGATCGTCAACCCCGGCATCAAGTTCATCTTCCGTCAGCAGGCGGGGCGTTCCTTTGACGTACAGGAATTCTTCTATGAAGAAGGTATCGCCGACCATGTGCGCGAGCTGATCGGAGAGGACGGTATGACTACCGTTCAGTATTGGCAGACAGAGCGCATGGTGCGCGATCGCGACGATAAGGACGAGTATAAATGCAAGATCAATGTCGCGACGGCGTTCTCCAATAAAGTCACCGCTGCCGAGTATTATCACAATTCCTCCTTCCTCGAGCATGGCGGCGCTCCCGATAAGGCGGTACGCAACGCCTTTGTCTATCAGATCGACAGCTATCTGAAACAGCAGAATAAATACAATAAGAACGAAAGCAAGATCAAATACGACGACGTCGCGGATTGCCTCGTGATCGTGATCTCGTCCTTCTCGTCACAGACCTCTTATGAGAACCAGACCAAGAAGGCGATCACCAATAAGGGTATCCAGGACGCGATGACAGAATTCCTGCGTCATCAGCTGGAAGTTTATTTCATCGAGAATCCGATTGAGGCGGAAAAGATCGCCAATCAGGTTTTGATCAACAAACGCTCCCGCGAGAGTGCGGAAAAAACGCGTATCAGCATCAAAAAGAATCTGACCGCCAAGATCGACATCACCGCCAAGATCGCCAAATTCACCGACTGTCGTTCCAAAAATGTCGACGAGCGCGAGCTGTTCATCGTAGAGGGCGACTCTGCTAAGGGCGCGTGCGTTCAGGCGCGCAATCCCGATTTTCAGGCTGTTATGCCCATCCGCGGAAAAATCTTGAATTGTCTGAAGGTCGATTACGACCGCATTTTCAAAAGCGAGATCATCACCGACCTCATTAAGATTTTAGGTTGCGGCGTGCAGGTCGATATGGGGAAGAGCAAGTCCAAAAAGGATATCAACGCATTTAATATCGACAACCTCCGCTGGAACAAGGTCATCATCTGCACCGATGCAGACGTCGACGGCTTCCATATCCGCACGATGCTGCTGACCATGATCTACCGCTTGACCCCCGATCTCATCAAAGAGGGCAAGGTCTATATTGCCGAATCCCCGCTGTACGAAATCACCGCTAAGGATAAGGTCTACTTTGCCTATACCGATGCGGAAAAGGAAAAGTATATCCAGGAGATCGGTAACGGCAGATTTACGATCCAGCGTTCCAAGGGACTCGGTGAAAACGAGCCCGATATGATGAGCCTGACCACCATGAATCCCGCGACCCGCCGTCTGATCAAGGTGATGCCCGACGACGCCGAGCGCACCGCGCAGATGTTTGACGTCCTGCTGGGCGACAATCTGCAGGGCAGAAAAGACTTTATCGTCGAATTCGGGCCGAATTATATCGACAATCTGGATGTGTCGTAATATAGTGATCAGTGATCAGTGGTCAGTGATCAGTGTTAGTTAATGAATAATGATTTCAGGAATAATGTATGGCTAAGAAAAAACAAACGAAAGAAATGACTACAAAGCCGATGGCGAACGGCGTGATCGCCGGTGCGGGTGATATCGTTGAACAACGCATCGCCTCGACCATCGAAGAGAATTTTATGCCCTATGCGATGAGCGTCATCATGTCGCGTGCGATCCCGGAGATTGACGGCTTCAAGCCCTCTCACCGCAAGCTGCTGTATACCATGTATAAGATGGGGCTGCTCACCGGCGCGCGCACCAAGTCCGCCAACATCGTCGGTGCGACGATGAAGCTCAATCCTCACGGCGACGCCGCTATCTATGATACGATGGTGCGACTGAGCCGCGGCTACGAGGCGCTGCTGCATCCGTATATCGATTCAAAGGGAAACTTCGGCAAATTCTACTCCCGCGATATGGCGTGGGCGGCGTCCCGCTATACTGAGGCGAAGCTCGATCCCATCTGCAACGAGCTGTTCAAGGATATCGACCGCGATACGGTCGACTTTGTCGATAACTACGACAATACCATGAAGGAGCCGACCCTGCTGCCGGCGTCCTTTCCGTCGGTACTGGTCAACGCCAATACCGGTATCGCCGTCGGCATGGCGTCCAATATCAGTTCCTTTAACCTGCGCGAGGTCTGCGAGACGACCGCTGCCCTCATTCGCGATAAGGATCACGACGTCATCACCACGCTGCCAGCGCCCGATTTTTCCGGCGGCGCACAGATCATCTATAACGAGGAGGCGATCCGCGAGGTCTATCGCACCGGTCGCGGCTCCATCCGCGTGCGCTCGATCTACAACTACGATAAGAGCGAGAATTGTATTGATATCACGCATATCCCGCCGACGACGACCGTCGAGGTCATCATCGAAAAGGTCATCGATCTTGTCAAAAACGGCAAGATCAAAGAGATCTCCGATATCCGCGACGAGACCGGTATCGACGGACTCAAGATCACCATCGACCTCAAGCGCGGCACCGATCCCGAAAAGCTGATGCTCAAGCTGTTCAAGCTGACGACGCTGGAGGACAGCTTTTCCTGCAATTTCAACGTTCTGATCGGCGGCGTACCCATGACGCTGGGCGTCAAGGAGCTGCTCAATGAGTGGATCGCATTCCGTATCGAGTGCATCCGCCGCCGCACCTACTTCGATCTCAACAAAAAGAAGGACAAACTCCATCTGTTGGAGGGCTTGCAGCTCATCCTGCTCGATATCGACAAGGCGATCAAGATCGTCCGCGAGACCGAGGAAGAGGCTGAGGTCGTCCCCAACCTGATGATCGGCTTCGGTATCGACAAGATCCAGGCGGAGTATGTCGCCGAGATCAAGCTGCGTCACCTTAACCGCGAGTATATCCTCAAACGCACCGCAGAGATCGAACAGCTTATCAAGGATATCGCCGATCTGGAAGCGATCCTGAACTCCAAGGCGCGTGTCAAGACCATCATCGTTAAGGAGCTGAAGGAGGTCGCCGATAAATACGGCAAAGAGCGCAGCTGTCCGCTGCTGCATCTCTCCGAGGAGGATATGAACGTCAATCTTGATGAGGATATCCCCGATTATCCGGTCAACCTGTTCTTTACTAAGGAAGGCTATTTCAAAAAGATCACGCCTCAGTCGCTGCGCATGAGCGGCGAGCAAAAGCTCAAAGAGGAGGACGAGATCATCTCCGTCGTCGAGACCACCAACAACACCGAGCTGTTGTTCTTCTCCGATAAGAGCCAGGTATATAAGGCGAAGGTATCTGATTTTGCCGATACCAAGGCGAGCGTCTTCGGTGATTATATCCCCGCCAAGCTCCAGATGGACGAGGGGGAGAGCGCGGTGTATATGCTCAACACCAAGGATTACAGCGGCTATCTGCTATTTGCCTTTGAAAACGGTAAGGTCGCCAAGGTCGATCTGAAATCCTATGAAACAAAGACCAACCGCAAAAAGCTGATCAACGCCTATTCCGATAAAAGTCCGCTTGCCGGCATCGCCTACTGTGAGACCGACGGCGAATTCGTCATCACCTCGTCCGCCGGCAGGATGCTGTTGCTCCATTCCGGCGCGATCGGGCTGAAATCGACGAAGAATACGCAGGGCGTAGCGGTCATGAAGCTCAAAAAAGGTCATCGCGTGATGTCGATCGAGCCGTATACCGAGGGCAGATTCTCCAAGCCCTCGCGTTATCGCACCCGCACGCTGCCTGCAGCCGGCGCGCTGCCCTCGCAGGAGGATGAAGCGACCCAACTATCCATTATTTAAGGATATGTGAATAGCGGTCAATGGCTTTTATAACAGCAAAAACTACTTTTTTCAGTATTCTGAA
>CACZAW010000103.1:0-5489 GCA_902779225.1 uncultured Ruminococcus sp.
AGCTGGTCAAGGCGCTGAACGACGCGATCGGCGAATAATGAAAATGCTGAACCTCAAGGGGCGGCTGTCCTTGTGTGCGGAATACGTCCGCGAGGGCAGCCGCCTTGCGGATATCGGGACGGATCACGGCTATCTGCCCATCGCGCTGTGCCAAAGCGGCAGGATCCCATCGGCGCTCGCCTGCGATATCAATCCGCTGCCGCTGGAATCCGCCGCAAAAAACATCGCGGAATTCGGGCTGTCCGACCGCATCAAAACAAGGCTCTCGGACGGGCTGACGGAGGTCGGCGCGGACGAGGCCGACGATATCGTGATCGCGGGGATGGGCGGCGAGCTGATCGCGGCGATCATTGAGAATTGCCCGTGGGTCAAGGACGGCTCAAAAAGCCTGATCTTACAACCGATGACGCGCCATGATGTGCTGATCGGGCGGCTGTACGAAAACGGCTTTTCCATCGAGAAGCAGGGCGCGGTTTTTGACAGCAAAAAGGTGTATACCGTGCTGTGCGTCCGCTACAGCGGCGAGGCGAAAAGCTGTGATACTTACGAGGCAACCGTCGGCAGGCTCTCGCCCGACAGCGAGGCGAGCGTCGCCTTTTTGAACAAGTGCCTGAACAAGCTGAAAAAGCAGGCGATCGGCGATCCATCGCTCTTGCCTGCCGTCGAAAAACTAAAGGAGCTGTTATCATGACCGAGATCCGACAAATCGAAGATTTCTGCAAGACCGTCGCGCCCTATGAGCTGGCGGACGACTGGGACAATGTCGGGCTGTTGGTCGGCGCGGAAAACGACGCCGTCGACAAGGTTTTATTGGCGCTGGATATCACGCCGCAGGTCATCGAAGAGGCGCGTGAAATCGGCGCGGGGCTGATCGTCAGCCACCATCCGGTCATCTTTGATCCGCTCAAGTCGCTCATGCCCGATAACCCCGCATATCTGCTGGCGAAATACGGGATCGCGGCGCTGTGTCTGCATACCGATCTCGACCGCGCCGAGCAGGGCGTGAACGTGCAGTTGGGTAAGGCGCTGGGGCTGAAAAACACGGCATTTTATCCCGAGGATTACCTGCTGGTCGGCGAGCCGGAAAAACCGATGGATGCGGACACTTTTGCTGCGTTGATCAAGGAGCGTTTGGACGCGCCGTCGGTACGGTATACTCAAGGCGCAGTCACCAAGGTCGCCGTCAGCTCGGGCGGCGGAAGCGAGGGCGTTGAGCTTGCCGAAAAGTACGGCTTTGACGCGTTCGTCACCGGCGAGATGAAGCATCACCTGTATCTGTGGGCGATCGCTCACGGGATCGCCGCCTTTGACGCGGGGCATTTTTCGACGGAGAACGTCGTGATCGAGCCGCTCAAAGAGATGCTGGAAAAGGAATTCGACGCGGTCGAATTTTTCGTCGGCAAACAGGACTGTCCGTATAAAGCAATCGACTATTGACAACTCACAGCGGGTTACAGGTTACAAGATACCGGATACGGGTTACCGGATACCGGATACGGGTTATATAACTCTTAACCGTCGATTACCAACAACCTAGGCGCTTTCGTGATGAAAGCGCTTTTATTTTTGTGATTTTTCGGCTCCAAATTTTACGGAACTGTAAATTTTTCGGATTTTTGGCGGTTTATTGTAAAAAATTGCATTATATATGTAAAAAAACGATTGCAAAAACCACAAGGCTTTGTTATAATATTGTAGTGTGTATTACTATATGATGTGTTCGTGCGCACAATGAGGGTATGTGAACGTTTATGAGGATCAGAAAAAAGAAATGGGCGGAGCCGGAGCTGATGCAATGCAGCTACTATGTGACCGAGCCCGAGACCTACCGGGGTCGGTGGCGCGAATTCTTCGGCAACGATCATCCGATCGAGCTGGAGGTCGGCTGCGGCAAGTGTACGTTCATCGCCGAAAAAGCGATGCGTAACCCCGACGTCAACTACATCGCCGTAGATATCAAAAACGATATGCTCGGCGTCGGCAGGCGCAACATCGAGCGCCTCTTTGAGCCGACGGGACACAGCCCGACAAACATCGCTCTGGTACGGTATAACGTCGAGATGCTCGACCGCGTGATCGCCGAAGAGGACGGCGTCGGTCGTTTGTATATCAATTTCTGTAATCCGTGGCCGCGCCTCAAACACAAAAAGCGTCGCCTGACCTATCCCCGAAAGCTCCTCATGTATAAAGCGTTTTTGACCCCTGACGCAAAGATATTCTTCAAGACCGACGACGACGGTTTGTTTGACGACAGTCTGGAATACTTTCGCTTTGCGGGCTACGAGATCACATACGTCACACGCGATCTTCACAACAGTGATATATCCGACAATATCGTCACCGAACACGAAAAAATGTTTTCGGATGAAGGCGTGCCTATTAAATATCTTGAGGCGTCGCCCCGCACTTAATCTTCAAGGAGGCTTAGGTATGCAAAAGCGCCGTGTCGCCATCGCGGCGGCGGCAATCTGTCTGCTGCTTTCGGGCTGCAGCTCGCTGAGCCTGAGCAGTCCCGATATCCTGTCGCCCCCGAAGGCGGAGGGCAATCAGGCGGAAATACAGGAGCTCATTCAAAACAGCTCCGGCAGCGATTATGAGATGGTCTATCCCGAAAGCGGCGAGTTCAAGAGCTCGGTGGTTTTCAGAGATCTGGACAACGACAATAACGAAGAAGCGATCGCGATGTATACCTGCGAAGAGGATACGATCAGCGTTCTGCTGGCGCAGAAGCAGGGCGACGATTTTCGTCGGCTTGACGAATTTCAGATCAACGCGCCGAAGATCGACCGCATCGAATTTGCGGACTTCGGCTCCGGCGTCGAGGACATCCTGATCAGCTATCCCGGCTCGGCGGCAACCCTGCAATCGATGATCCTCCTGTCTGTCGGCGACGAGGTGACCCGCAACGATATGATCAACACCTGTTCGGCGCATATCGTCGGCGACTTCAACGGCGATAAGACGGACGATCTGTTGACTCTGGCGCTCGCGGACGGCGCGAATCTGCCCACTGCCAAATTATTCGTCGCATCAAAAGGCAGCCTCGCGGAACAATCCTCGTGCGAGATCTCCTCGGATACCCGAGAATACGTCGGGCTGAGCTTCGGCAAGATCTGTGAGGAGATCAGCGGAGCGGTCGTCGATGCAAAAACAACCGACGGCGGATTCTCTACCCAGCTGATCTGCTATGACTATAACGAGCGCAGCATCATCAATCCGCTGTATGTCGGCGGCGGCTACAACGGCACCAAACGCGCCGCAGAGGTCTTGTCTGCGGATATCGACCGCGACAACATCATCGAGATCCCCCTGTGCGAGCCGATGGAGTATTCTCAGAGTGAAGAGAGCTCTTCGGTCTGTGATAAGATCAAGTGGAGCAACTACGATTATACACAGCTTTCCCTTGCCACTAAACAATCGGCGATCCTGTGCGACAGACTCGGCTTTCTGCTGAATCTCGCTCCGGATAAGGCGCAGGTCGTTACCGCCCGCTATACCGGCGAGAATTCCATGTGCGTCTACCTGTGGGAATACAAGCGCAATACGCCGGAAAGGACGACAAAACTCCTGACCGTGAAACGCTATAACAGGGAAAATTATGACAAGAATACCGTCCTTGAGGCGGTCGCGGCGGAAAACAACGCCTATGTCTATACCTACATCATCGAGAACGAGGACGAATATTACTGCTTCTCCGATGATGACGTCAGAAATAACATCGTATTATTTGAGAATCATATCGATCCTGATTCTCTCAAATAGAAATGCAAATAAGATATAACTTGAACGGAGGTTATTATTATGAAAAAAATACTGGTATGTGAAGACGAAGCTGCTATCCGCGACTTTGTGGTCATCAATCTCAGACGCGCCGGTTATGAGGTCGTCGAGGCCGACAGCGGCGAAATGGCTTTGCAAAAGTATGAGGAGCACAGCGGCGACTTTGACGTTGCGATCCTCGACATCATGATGCCCGGCATCGACGGCTTGCAGGTCTGCAAGGAGCTGCGCAACAAGAATTCGGGAATTGGCATCATCATGCTTTCCGCGCGCACCCAGGAGATGGACAAGGTCACCGGTCTGATGCTCGGCGCGGACGATTACATCACCAAGCCCTTCTCTCCCTCGGAGCTGACCGCGCGCGTAGACTCGCTCTATCGCCGTGTATCGCTTGCCGAGCAGAGAAATGAAAATAACTTTAAGGAAGAGCTCAAGAGCGGTATCTTTACCCTCAACCTCAGAAACCGCGCCCTGATGAAGAACGGCAAGATGATCGAGCTGACCCAGGTCGAGTTCCAGATCATGGAATACTTCTTCTCCAATCCGGGCGTTGCGCTCGACAGAACCGATATCCTCAACCATGTATGGGGCGAAGCGTATGTCGGCGAGGAAAAGATCGTCGACGTCAACATCCGCAGACTGAGGATGAAGGTCGAGGACGAGCCCAGCAACCCGAAGTATATCGTGACCGTATGGGGTCTCGGCTATAAGTGGGACACATAAGGCGTACTTCGTACGCAGTGAAGAGTGAAGAATTAAGAGTGAAGAGTTGCGGGAGGACTTCGTCCTCACCTGATTCCTATGATTGACCGACCAAAGGGAGAAACCATCACTATTCATTATTCACCATTCATTATTCAATTGATTTGAAAGGAGTGACAGGATGTTTAAAGGTATCACCAAACGCTGGCTGATCAATACCTTCGGCGTTGTTTTGGCGATCATTGTCCTATTGGTCGTCTGCCTTTCCGTCGCTGTACACTCCATGTGTTATTCGACCGTAGAGAACACCCTCGACTCACGATGTCAGGAGCTGAATACCATCTTCCCCAACTATATCTCGACCAGCACGACCGACTTTACCGACGCTGCGGTCGCGTATGCGTCCGGCTTCGGCTATAAGGACGAGATGGAGATCCAGGTGATCAATTCCTCTGGCAGGGTCATCCAGACGTCTACCGGCTTCACGGTCGGCGACGCCACACAAATGCCCGATTATCTTGAAGCGGTATCGAGCAGCGGGGGGATCGGAAAATTCAACGGAAAGCTCTCTACCGGAGAAAAGGCGATGGCGGTGACGCGCGTCATCAAAAACGAGGAGGGCGATATCCTCGGCGCGGTCAGATATGTTTCATCGCTGCGAAACGCGGATTTCCGTATCTTTATCTATACGCTGATAGCTGTTGTTGTCGGACTCATCATCATTGCGGTGGTTGCACTTTCGGGCAACTATTTTATCCGTTCAATAGTCAAGCCCGTCCGCGAGATGAGCGAAACCTCCAAGCGGATCGCACAAGGCGACTTCTCTGCAAAGATCGATAAAATGTATGACGACGAGATCGGTGATCTATGCGACAGCATCAACGACATGGCGGCGGAGCTGGACGCTAACGAAAAGCTGAAAAACGACTTTATCAGCCGTGTATCACACGAGCTGCGCACCCCCCTGACCGCGATCAAGGGCTGGGCGGAAACCATGCAGTACGGCG
>CACZAW010000103.1:5497-12341 GCA_902779225.1 uncultured Ruminococcus sp.
AAAGGAAAGCTCTCGCCTGACCTCGCTGGTCGAAGAGCTGCTCGACTTCTCAAAGCTGCAGTCCGGCAGACTGACGATGCAGATGGAGCGCATGGATATCCTCGCCGAGATCGACGAGGCGGTCTATATGCTCAAGGAGCGCGCTCTCTCGGAGAACAAGCACCTGCTCTATGACGATCCCGAAGAGATGCCCATCATCTACGGCGACCATAACCGTCTGAAACAGGTATTCATCAATATCATCGACAACGCGCTGAAATACACGCCCGAGGGCGGTATGATCGGCGTGCAGGTCTATCGCGACTATAAAGAAAACACCATCAAGGTCGTCGTCGCCGACAACGGCTGCGGCATCACACCCGAGGATCTGCCGAAGGTAAAGGACAAGTTCTATAAGGCAAATCAAAAGGTCAACGGCTCCGGCATCGGACTGGCGGTCTCGGATGAGATCATCAAGATGCATAAGGGTACGCTGGATATCGAAAGCTCTCCCGAGGTCGGCACGACCGTCACCATCACCCTGCCCATCTACAACGAGGCGGCGATACTGGACAGCGATGACAGCGTAACGGAAAAGGATGCGCAGGAGCTGCCGCCGACGGCCCCGCCGAAAGGAAAATAACATCACACGCATGACGCATACGCCATGCTCAAAAATAAAACAATTTCTCACCCGCTTACGCGGGGGCTCCCTATCGAAAGGGAGCCGGATAAAGAAGGCTTATATGAAAGAGAATGAAAAGAAGCTCTCTGCCTCACAGCAGAAGCGCATCACCTCGATCGGCGGCTCCGCCCTGATCGAAGGCATCATGATGCGCGGGCCGAAACGCACGACCGTTGCGTGCAGAGTTGACAAAGAGAATATCCATACGGAAGACATCGACATTAAAACCTTTGCCTCACGCGGCAAATTCTTCAGGATCCCGCTGATCCGGGGCATCTTCGGCATGATCGACTCGATGCGGCTTTCCTACAAGGCGCTCGGGATCTCCGCCGACAAGGCAATGGAAGTCGGCACCATGGAAGAGGAGGAGCCTTCAAAATTTGAAAAATGGCTGGATGATAAATTCGGCGATAAGCTGATGAACGTCATCATGGTCATCGCGACCGTTCTCGGCGTCGCGCTGGCGTTGGGTCTTTTCGTATTTTTGCCCGCTGCGCTCTTTGACTGGACGCTCGGCGGCTTCTTCAAAACCGCCGATCCCGCAACAGGCGCAGAGACCTACACCCTTGCGGGACAGTTCGTCAAATCCGCGTTTTGCGGCGTGCTGAAGATCGCACTGTTCATCGGCTATATGCTGCTGGTATCTCAAATGCAGGATATGCGCCGCGTGTTTCAATATCACGGCGCAGAGCATAAAACCATTTTCTGCTACGAAAACGATGAAGAGCTGACGGTGGAAAACGTCAAAAAACAGATCCGTTTCCATCCCCGCTGCGGCACCTCGTTCCTGGTCGTCACCCTGCTGGTCAGCATCATCGTCGGTCTGTTTATCCCCGTCGCGCCCTTCGGCGTCAAGGTTCTCAACCCGATCTTCCGCCTGCTGCTGGTTCCCGTGATGGTCGGACTGGGCTATGAGTTCATCAAGCTGTGCGGCAAGCACGACAACAAGCTGACCCGCATCCTCGCGACCCCCGGACTGTGGGCGCAGCGCATCACCACCAAAGAGCCCTCGGACGACATGATCGAATGCGCCATCACCGCCATGAAGGCTGTCATCCCCGAGGACGGCTCGGATATCGTCAATGACTGTTCTTGCGCTCAGTAACGCGCTGAAAAGCATTCTCTCCCGCGCGGGCGTCGAGAATCCCGACGGCGATACGCTAGAGATCCTCAACGCGGTCGCGGGATATACGCGGATCGATCTTATCACCCGCCGCGATGAAGAGATCGACGATACAATCACAGAAAAAGCAATACATCTCGCGCGCCGCAGAGCAAGCGGTGAACCGATCCAGTATGTGATCGGTTCATGGAGCTTTATGGGGCGCGATTATCTTGTCGGCGAGGGCGTGCTGATCCCGCGCGACGATACCGAGGTCGTGACGCAGGCGGCTTTAGGCTTGATCGAGCCTCTTCCCCGCCCCACGGTCGTCGACCTGTGCGCCGGCTCAGGCATTATCGGTATCACGATCAAAGCGGAACGTCCCGATGCAGCGGTCGCCGCTGTGGAAAAAAGCGAGGCGGCATTCGGCTATCTTCGGCGCAATTGTGAGAAAAACTGCGCCGACCTCCGGCTGATACCGGCCGATCTGCAGGACTGCAAGGAAGAATTTGACGACGGGAGCGTCGATCTGATCGTATCGAATCCGCCGTATATCCGCACCGAGGAGATCGCGGGACTGCAAAGCGAGGTACAGTATGAGCCGCGCCTTGCGCTGGACGGCGGCGAGGATGGGTATGATTTTTACCGCATCATCCTGCGGCTTTGGACGCGCAAGCTGAAAAAAGGCGGCTGTATCGCCTTTGAGATCGGCGAGGGACAATTCAGTACGATCGCGGATATGCTTGAGGAGCACGGTTACTCCGATATCAAAGGGTATGAGGATATCCAAGGAACCATCCGCGCCGTAACAGCAACCATAAATCAAATGCTGACCACTAACCACTAATCACTACCCACTGGTCACTGACCACTGACCACTGACCACTGATCACTGATTTAGAATTTTTGTTCGAATTTTTCTTGATTATTCGGCTGAAGTATGGTATACTATCAGTTGAAAATCGGTTGAGATTGCCACGGCAAACACGCTGTTTGCCCTCGCAATGACCATTTATAAAGGAGTAATAACTATGGCATTGGATAAGAACAAGGCGCTGGAAACCGCCTTATCTCAGATCGAAAAACAGTTCGGCAAGGGCGCCGTCATGAAGCTCGGTCAGAATACGCATATGAACGTCGAGCATATCTCGACCGGCTCGCTGAGCCTGGATATCGCGCTAGGTATCGGCGGTCTGCCGCGCGGCAGAATCGTCGAGATCTACGGACCGGAATCCTCCGGTAAAACCACCCTGTCCCTGCACTGTATCGCAGAGGGTCAGAAGAACGGCGGAAACGTCGCCTTTATCGACGTAGAGCACGCGCTCGATCCGGTTTATGCCGCTGCGCTCGGCGTTGACGTCGACTCGCTGCTGGTATCACAGCCGGACACCGGTGAAGATGCGCTGGAAATCGCCGAGGCGCTGATCCGCTCAGGCGCGATTGACGTCATCGTTATCGACTCTGTCGCTGCGCTGGTTCCCAAGGCGGAGATCGAGGGCGAGATGGGCGACAGCCATGTCGGTCTGCACGCAAGACTGATGTCGCAGGCGCTGAGAAAGCTCGCCGGCGCGATCAATAAGAGCAACTGCGTCGCGATCTTTATCAACCAGCTGCGTGAAAAGGTCGGCGTTGTTTACGGCAATCCCGAGGTCACCACCGGCGGCCGCGCGCTGAAGTTCTACAGCTCGGTACGCATCGATATCCGCCGCATCGAGACCCTCAAGTCCGGCGGTGAAATGGTCGGCTCGCGCACCCGCGCCAAGGTCGTCAAGAATAAGATCGCGCCTCCCTTCAAAGAGGCTGAATTTGATATCATGTACGGCGAGGGCATCAGCCGTGTCGGCGAGATCGTCGACCTCGGCGTCAAAGCCGACGTCATCCAAAAATCCGGCGCATGGTTTAATTACGGCGACATCCGTCTCGGACAGGGCCGCGACAACGTCAAGGAGCTGCTCAAGAACAACGACGAGCTGCGCGAGCAGATCGAAAAAGATCTTTGGGCGAACGCCGATAAGCTGACGACCCGCGCGAAGAAGCCCGCAAAGGCGGCTACCGCAAAAATCCCCGCCGCTGCTCCGGCGCCGGCTCCCGCTCCTGCCGCCGATAAGAAAAAATCGAAAATTGACATCTTAGTCGAAGACTGATGCAGATCACAGCGATAGAGCCCCGCAAAAAGGGGCTCTCTGCCTTATACATCGACGGCGAATTCGCAATGAAGCTCGACACCGAGACCCTGCTCGCCCACCGGTTTGACGTCGGTCGGGAGATCGACGACGAGGCGCTGCACGCCTGCGTGCTGGACTCGGATCAAAAGCGGTGCAAGGACAAGGCGATGTGGCTGATCTCCTACAGAGATCACAGTCACAAGGAGCTGATCGATAAGCTGAAAAAGGATTATCCCGAGGATATCGCCGAGGCGGCGGTATGCCGCTTAGAGGAGCTCGGACTGGTCAACGATGCGCGTTACGCGCGCCGTTACACCGCCGACCTGATCAGCCTAAAGCACCTGAGCGAACGCGGGATCCGTCAAAAGCTGTTTGAAAAAGGGATCGCCCGCGAGCTGATCGACGAGATCCTCGATGAGGTCGAGCTCGACGAAGAAGAACAGATACGCGCCGTCATCGACAAAAAATACGCGCGTAACTTAAACGACGAAAAGGTACGCCGCCGCGCCGCCGCCGCTCTGCAGCGGATGGGATTTGGGTACGGCGTCATAAAAAGCGTACTGTCGGAATACATTGAACTAGAGGAATACTGATGCAGAATACTGTCGGAATCGTATCGCTCGGCTGCGCAAAAAACCGCGTGGACGCCGAGATGATGATGTTTAAACTACATGAAGCGGGCTTTGAGCTCATACAGGACGCCGCCATGGCGGACGCCGCGATCATCAACACCTGCGGCTTTATCGAGAGCGCAAAGCAGGAAAGCATTGACGAGATTTTGGAGCTTGCGCAGCTCAAAAAGGAAGGCAAGATCAAAGCGATCATCGTCACCGGATGTCTTGCGCAGCGCTATAACAGCCAGATCATGAAGGAGCTCAGCGAGGTCGACGCGGTGATCGGTATCGGCAAGAACGCCGATATCGCCGAGGTCGTCCGCGAAGCGCTCGAAGGCAAAAAGGTCGAGGAATTCCCCGATAAAATGCGGTTGCCGATGGACGGCGGCCGTGTGCAGAGCACCGAACAGCACTGGGCTTATCTGAAGATCGCCGACGGCTGTGATAACTGCTGCACCTACTGCGCGATCCCGCTGATACGCGGCGGCTTTCGCTCGCGCAGGATGGAATCCGTCATTGAGGAAGCAAAGCGGCTCGCCAAAAACGGCGTCAAAGAGCTGAACGTCATCGCACAGGACACCACCCGCTACGGCGAGGATAATTACGGCAGGCTGATGCTGCCCGAATTACTGAGAGAGCTGTGCAAAATCGACGGCATCGAATGGATCCGCATCCTGTATTGCTATCCCGACCGCATCACCGACGAGCTGCTCGACACGATGCGTGAGGAGAGCAAGATCGTCAACTATATTGATCTGCCGCTGCAGCACTGTAACGGCAGAGTCCTGAAAGCGATGAACCGCCGCGGCGACAAGGACAGCCTGACGGCGCTGATCAAACATATCCGCGAAAAGATTCCGGGCGTTGTCCTGAGAACGACGCTGATCGCGGGCTTCCCGGGTGAGAGCGACAGTGACTTTGAAGAGCTTTCGGCTTTCGTTGAAGACGTCAGATTCGAGCGGCTCGGATGCTTTGCCTACTCGCAGGAGGAGGATACCCCTGCCGCCTTGATGGAGGATCAGGTGGACGAGGACGTCAAGGAGCACCGCGCCGAGATCATCGCCGAGCAGGAAGCGGTCATCATGAACGAATGGTGCGAAAGCATCGTCGGCAGTGAGATCGATGTGCTGGTCGACGGCTTTGACCGCTATGCGGATTGCTGGACAGGACGCTCGGCATTTGACGCGCCGGAGGTGGATCCCTGTGTGTTCTTCACCGTATCCGACAGAAAGCCGCAGCCCGGCGAGATGATAAAAGTACGCATCACCGACCATATCGACTGCGACTTGACGGGAGAGATGATATGAAAAACATGAATGTGCCAAACCGGCTGACCGTCCTACGGATCCTGCTGGTGCCGGCGGTGATCGCCGCGATCCTGATACCGTTTCCGTTCCACATGACCGTGGCGGGTCTGTTGTTCGGCGCGGCTGCGATTACCGACGCCTTTGACGGCAAGATCGCCAGAAGAGATAATCTGATCACCGACTTCGGCAAGTTTGCCGATCCGCTCGCGGATAAGATCCTCGTGATCTCGGTGCTGGTATGCTTTGTCAAGTTAGGGCTGTGCGGCGCGGTACCGCTGATCATCATCATTTTCCGCGAGTTCACCGTGACCTCGGTACGACTGGTCGCCGCCGCAAAGGGCAACGTGATCGCCGCCAATATGTGGGGCAAGGTAAAGACGGTCGCACAGATCATCGCCATCGTCGCGATCTTTGTCATGCACACCGCGCTGGATATTATTTCCCTCGCCTTGACCGGCGGGGTGCTGTCGCTGGAGGACTATTACCGGATGAATGATATATGCTGCAGTCATCCGCTGTGCACCGTATTCAATGTGTTCAATATCATCGGTCAGGTGCTGCTGTGGATCGTGGCGATCATCACCGTGGTCTCCGGCGTCAAATACCTGATGGATAATAAGGACGTTATCAGTGAGATGTGACCGCAAATTTTATGGTTGCAAATTCATTGATTATCGTATATAATAGGGTAGATATCAAAAAAGCGTTGATTGGGAAAAGTAGATCGACTAAACCTCGCAGAGAGGGCGGCAAATGCTGAAAGCCGCCTGTGGCAGCGTCCTTTGAAATGCGCCCATGAGCTTACGATAGGAAATGATCGTACGTCAGCCCGCGTTAAGGGCAGAAAGAGCATTGATATAATTCAATGCTGAATTTGGGTGGAACCACGGCGCTGTCGTCCCTTTGGGCGGCAGCGCTTTTTTGATAATGATTAACGGTTGAAAACGCTATGGCTCTCTGACCACTAACCACTGACCACTAACCACTGACCA
>CACZAW010000104.1 GCA_902779225.1 uncultured Ruminococcus sp.
TAACTGCAAAGTAACGTTATCTCTCCCCTGCGATTTATCCGGTATTCCCTGTAAATGATTTCTGCCCGCCGCCCCCTCGTCAGAGGGGGCACGATCGTTATTCTTCACCCTTCACCTTTTCAGCTAAATTGCCGCTTTGCGGCAGCGAAATTGCTTTACTTCGTAAACCAGCGAAATTTTGCGGTAAACCGCAAAGCTAAATTAAATTCGCCCGATAGCTTGCGAAGCAAATTTAGCTCCGTCAGGAATTTAGCGTGACAAAGTCACATTTAGCTCGCTGAAAGCGAATTTAGCTGTTTAACCACTGACCACTAACCACTGACCACTAAAATTACAATTCTTTTATTATTCTATATCGGAATTATAATTTCTTTCTGTGCGTTATAATATACTCTGTAGTATTAGGACATAGGAGGTCTATATGTCTAAACAGATCAAAATCGCTGATTTGCTGAGAATGTTTTTGGCGCATATCAAGCTGATTATTCTTTTGACCGTTCTCGGCGGCGCCGTGGCATATGCGTATGTGTCGTTTATGGTAACGCCGATGTATTCCACCAGCTCGCTGATCCTCGTTCAGAACAGCGCGTCCTTTGATTCGGATATCACCAATAATAACGCGAATGATACGAACAACGGCAGAGTCAATATGAACGATATCACCTCGTCGGTCACGCTCGCGAACACCTGCGCCAAGCTCTTTACCGTTGCGCCCGAGATGAAGGGCGCCATCGCGGGAGCCAGCGTTACGATCGCGCCGATCGAGGATTCCTACTTCCTGCGCGTGACGGCGACCTCGTCCGACGCGCATACCGCGGCGAACGTCGCGAACACCGTTGCCGATAAGGCAGAAGAGGTCTACAAGGAGTATTTTGACGCCGGTAAAGCCAAGCCGGTCGAATATGCCGAGGTGCCGTCGGCGCCGTCCTCTCCCAACAAAACGCGCTACCTGATCATCGGACTGCTGGTCGGTCTGGTGCTGGGGCTGGTCATCTCCTTCCTGCTTGAGATCATCGATACGACCATCAAGCCCGACGACGACCTCTATAAGCAGTATGATATCCCGGTCTTTGCCGAGATCATGGACTTTGAAACGGAAGGCGGTTCGAAGAAGAAATGAAACTGAGTCTGAAGAAAAAGACCGTCGATTCCGGTATGGAAAAGGCGAAGAACGTCATCTCCAACGATTCTAAATTCGCGATCGTCGAGGGCTATAAGATCGCCCGTACCAATCTGGTTTTCTCGCTGACCGCGATGGATAACAACTGTGTAGCGATCACCTCATGGTCTAAGGGCGAGGGCAAAAGTACCGCGACCGTCAACCTTGCGATCTCTTTTGCCAAGATGAACAAGCGGGTGCTGCTGATCGATACCGACCTGCGCCGCCCGAACCTGCATAACCTGTTGAAGCTGAGCAACGAGTCCGGCGTGTCCGACGTCGTCGCCAAGATCGGCGACTTCAACAAGGCGGTGCATCACGACGTCATCAACTGCCTCGACGTCCTGACCTCCGGCGCGATCCCGCCCAACCCCTCCGAGCTGATCGCCTCTCCGACATTCGCCGAGCTGGTAGAACAGGTCAAGCAGGATTATGACTATGTGATCATGGATACCCCGCCTCTCGGCGTTGTAGCGGATACGCTGCTGCTGAAGGATTTCGTCGGCGGTTATGTCATGGTCGTCCGCGAAAAGGTCACCACCCACGGCGATATCGAAAACGCCCTGCAAAACATCCGCCTTGCCGATTCCAAGGTGCTGGGCTTCTTGAAGGTCGGCTGCTCCATGCGCAAGCGCGGCTATAAGGGCAGCGGCTATAACTACGGCTACGGCAACTATTATTACAGCAGATAAATGAAGAACAGCTTCTCGAAAGGGAGGCTGTTCTTTTTAGTGGTCAGTGGTCAGTGGTCAGTGGTCAGTGGTTAGTGGTCAGTGGTTAGGAGTTAGGAATTAAAAATCGTCATTGCGAAGCCCGAAGGGCTGTGGCAATCTCAACCGATTAAAAGCGGCGCATAAAACAGCGACCCTTTCAATGAGGAATTAGGAATCCGGTGAGGGCGGAGCCCTCCCACCACCGTTATCCATTATCCATTATCCGTTATCCATTATCCATTAGGAATTATCAATTGTCATTGCGAAGCCCGAAGGGCTGTGGCAATCTCAACCGATTATCTAATCACTAGCCACTGATTACTAACCCTTAACTTTATTCCCGCCGCGCTTGGTATCTCGCTTTGCTCGAACAATTGATATATCCCCCTTGCATCCCCCTTTAGACAAAGGGGACTGCGCGGCTAAGCACTTCGCCCAAACTTGCATCCCCCTTTAGACAAAGGGGACTGCGCGGCTAAGCACTTCGCCCAAAGCCTCCCAAGGCTCCCGGGAGGGGGACCGCGAAGCGGTGGAGGGATATATAAATCAGGTGCGGGCAGCGCCCGCCATTCACCGTTATCCATTATCCGTTATCCATTATCCATTATCCTTTCACCCTTCACCCTTAACTCTTCACCCTTTATTTTCCCCCTCAGAACGAACGATTACTATTTTGTAATATTCGCACAGTTTTATTGACTTTTTGATAATATGTCTGTATAATTAACCTGTTGTGATAGAATGACTATGTTGTGTCAGTGTTTCTCGCACGCACAAGATATGCCGTTCTCGGGCAAAAGCATCCGGTCGCGAGGCTTTGACGCGGCGGGTTGTGCCCGGACGACTGCCGGCTCGTATGCCGGCTTCGTGTACGAATATAATATGGAGGTTCAAGGCATGAAAAGAATTCCGAAGGGAGTATTCTTCATCGTTGCCATCCTTATCGTGCTTTTCGCTGTTTCGGCTTTCGTCGGCGTCAGGTACTATGAGGGCGACGTCCAGAAGACCGCTGTCAAGGGTCTTTCGGACATCCGATGGGGAATTGACATCCGCGGCGGCGTTGAGGCGACCTTTAAGCCCGACGCGATGAAGAGCGAAGACGGCTCCGAAACCAATGAGGATGTCAGCAACATTACAGACGAGCAGCGAGACCCGTATGGTATCTCAGGGCATCACCGATTATGAGCTGTTCTCCGACAACAACAGCAAACGTATCATCGTTCGTTTTCCGTGGAAAGAAAACGACGAGAATTTCGATCCGGTAAAAGCGGTCGATGATCTTGCCGCGACAGCGCACCTTTCGTTCCGCAATCCCGATGGCGAAGAGGTCATGAACGGCTCTGCGGTTCAGTCCGCATCCGCGCGCGTCAGCAATGAGGGCGAATACCTCGTGCTCCTCGATCTCAACGAAGAGGGTAAGCAGATCTTCTCCGACGTTACCGAGAAATATCTCAAAAAGCCGATCTCCATCTACATGGACGATACGCTGCTTTCCGCTCCGACCGTACAGGCGCATATCACCGACGGTTCGGCGCAGATCACCGGCGACTTCACCGCTGAAGAAGCCCAGACGCTCGCCAACCAGATCAACGGCGGTGCGCTGCCCTTCACCCTGACGGTCGCATCCTACAGCGGTATCAGCCCGACACTGGGTCAGAACTCTCTGACGGCGATGGGCTATGCCGGCATCATCGCGTTCATCCTGATCGCGCTGTTCATGATCATCCGTTACCGCGTGCCCGGTCTTGTCGCCGTTATCGCGCTGGTCGGTCAGATGGCGCTGTCTGTCGTCGCGATCACCCGCTACTTCGGCGTGTTCAACTCCTTCACCATGACCCTGCCCGGTATCGCCGGTCTGATCCTTTCGGTCGGTATGGGCGTCGACGCTAACATCATCACCGCCGAGCGTATCAAAGAAGAATTCCGCAGCGGCAAGTCGCTTGATTCCGCGGTCGATAAGGGTACCAAGAACTCCCTGTCCGCGATCATCGACGGTAACATGACCGTTGTTATCGTATCCATCATCCTGCTTCTGGTGTTCGGTCCGACCAACATCCTCTCGCTGATCTTCGGTCAGTCCACCACCGGTACTATCTACGCGTTCGGTTATACGCTGCTGATGGGTACTATCTCCAACTTCATCATGGGCGTTTGGCTCTCCCGCGTCATGCTCAAGAGCATCATCAACGTCAAGTGCCTGCGTAAAAAATGGCTGTTTGGAGGTGTTGGAGAATGAAAAAGACTTTAGACTTTGTCGGTAAGCGCAAGATCTTCTTCGGCATTTCTCTCGCCATCATCGTCATCGGTATCATCTGCAACTGCATCTTCGGCGTGACCCTGAACATCCAGTTCAAGGGCGGTACCGTCATCACCTATAACTATGTCGGCGATATCGACGAGGGCAAGCTCCAGGATACCATCCAGGAGGCTACTCCCGACCATACCGTTACCTTTACCGTCACCAAGGATATCATGAACAATACCGCGGATCAGGACGCGTATTCGGTAGCGATCGAGTTCTCCGGCAACGAGAGCATCGAGACCGACCTGCAGAAGAGCATCACCGATACCCTGATCAAGACCTTCCCGGACAACAGCTTTGAGTATGCAGAGACCAACTCCGTCGAGGCTTCGATGGGTCTGAACTTCCTGCTCAAGTGCTTGACCGCGGTCGCGATCGCATCCGTGCTGATGGTCATCTACGTCACCATCCGTTTCAAGCGCATCGGCGGTCTGTCCGCCGGTATGATGGCGCTGGTCGCGCTGTTCCACGATGTTGCGATGATCTACTTCCTGTATGTCATCTTCCGTATGCCGATCGACTCGAACTTCATCGCCGTTGTTCTGATGATCCTCGGTTACTCGCTGAACGACACCATCGTTATCTACGACCGTGTACGTGAGGAGCGCAAGCTCGCCGATAAGAGCGCAGACCTCGCCGGTATCTTCAACAAGTCCGCGTCCGCTGTTATGCCGCGTACCATCGCGACCTCTATCACCACGCTGGTCGCTATCGGCACCGTTTACGTTGTCGCGCTGATCTTCAACCTGAATTCCGTTCAGTCCTTCGCGCTGCCGATGATGATCGGTATCGTATCCGGCTGCTACAGCTCCCTGTGCATCGCAGGTCCGCTGTGGGTTTGCTGGAACAATCGCAAGAGCAAGAAAGCGTAACAGAATACTGTGTAAACTTAGCGCCGCTGTGAGAGATCACAGCGGCGCTTTTGCGTTAGGGGTGGTTAGTGGTCAGTGGTCAGTGGTTAGGAGTGAGGAGTTAGGAGTGAGGAGTTAGGAATGAGGAGTTAGGAATGAGGAGTTAGGAATTAAAAATTGTCATTGCGAAGCCCGAAGGGCTGTGGCAATCTCAACCGATTAAAAGCGGCACATAAAACAGCGACCCTTTCAATGAGGAATTAGGAATTAGGAATCGGGTGCGGGTGTCCCGCCATTCACCGTTATCCGTTATCCATTATCCGTTATCCATTATCCGTTATCCATTATCCGTTATCCGGTAACCTGTATCCGTTATCCGGTAACCTGTATCCATTATCCGTTATCCGTTATCCATTATCCGTTATCCGTTATCCATTATCCGTTATCCATTATCCGTTATCCGTTATTAACACATAGAACTCGTACGCCTTCCAGTCCTTTTTCTCGAAGTCCTCAGCGGCCATGTCTTTTTCATCCGTGCTGACAGTCTTGCCGTCGTAGGACAGGACGCACTTTGCTTTGTCGACGCCCAGCTTGACGGTCGCGCCCTTGACGTCCTCATAGCGGGTGTTGGCGATGTAGATGACGGTATCATCGCCTTTTGTGCGCTTGAACGCCATGATATCCGAGCTTTCGGTATCGAGCAGCTCACAGTCGGTGTTGAAGTTTTTCAGCGCCTTGTGGTCGGATTTCATCTGCGAGAGCTTAGCGATCATATCGGCGTATTGCGGAGCGTCGTCCCACTTGACGGGATCCCTCTCAAAGAATTCGATCATGTGGTCGTAGCCCTGCTCGTCGGAGGTGTAGATCAGCGGAACGCCCGGTGCGATGAATTCCAGCGCCAGCATCGTAGGCCAACCGCCCTCAAAGCGATCGATCACGCTGCCCTCATAGGAGTTCTTGTCGTGGTTGTCCATATAGTTCATGGGATAGCTGTTCGCGGAATAGGTGTTGTCGCTGACCTCAAGGCTGTCGCGCAGTCCCTGCGCGCCCAGCCCGCCGCGGATCATGACCGCCTGACTGTACATCTTATCGTTATAGCACAGGTCAAAGGCATATTGGGTGAGGTTGGGATTTGCCGAGCATTCGGCGAGCATCACGATATTTTTGTTGACGGATTTGAGCTTGTAGACCGCCGCGTTCCAGAAGGGGATCGGCACGCCCTGCGCGTGATCGCAGCGGAAGCCGTCGACGCCTTCCTCCTCGACCCAGTACTGCATACATTTGATCATCTCGGCGCGCATCTGATAGTTGTTGAAGTCCAGCTCGGCAGTATCTGTCCAGTCGTAGGGCGAGGTGATATTGCCGCTTGCGTCATGCATAAACCAGTCGTCGTGATCCTTGATCCATGCGCAGTCTCTGCCGGTGTGGTTGGCGACCCAGTCCAGCATGATCTTGAAGCCCTTGTCATGCGCTGTTTTCACCAGATGACGGAAGTCCTCAATGGTGCCGAATTCGGGGTTGACAGCCTTGTAATCGGCGACGGCGTAGTAAGAGCCAAGCGTCCCCTTGCGCTCCTTTTCGGAGATGGGGTGGATCGGCATCAGCCATAAGGTATTGACGCCCATGTCCTTGAGGCGGTCGAGGTGCGCCTCGAACGCCTTGAAGGTGCCTTCCTCGGTGAACTGACGGATGTTGACCTCATACAGCACACAGTCGTCCAGCCAGTCGGGATTTTCATGCTTCAGGATCGCGTCGGAGGAGGAGATATCGGTCATCACGCCGTCGACGACGGTCTCCTTGTCAACTTCCTTGGAGAGGGTGTATTCGTTCTTTTCGACTTTCTCGGTATCGGACGCGCTGTCGGCGGGAGCGGTTTTTTTATCCTCCTTTGCGCCGCAGGCGGCGAGGGAGAAGATCAAGACCAGAGAGAGCAAAAGTGCCAGTGCTTTTTTCATCGTCAAACATCCTTTCATCTTGTTAAAATCATTCTATCATACCGCACAGAAGAATGCAATCATTTATATAAGGATTCGAACTCAGCGAAACACAAGAAAAATTGTTACATTTTTGTAACACCTGTTGCTATATAAATTTGGCTCTGTTATACTATATCTATTGAATGAAGTCGTCTTTTTTCATTCAAAAACACAATATAAGGAGTAGAAAGACATGAAATTCCCCAATGCATTTGACGGCGTAAAGAAACTCTTTTTGTCGGAAATCTTCCAACTGATCGGAACCGGTCTGATGCTGATCGCAGCGTTTTCCGCTCTCGGTACCGCAGCTGTTGCGTCTACCGTAGAAAATGCAAATGAAATGACCAACGCGCAGGCAGCCGGCGTTCTCGGCGGCGTTGCCGGTCTGGCGATCTTCGGCTTCATCGGTCTCGCTTTTGCTCTGGTTGCATTTATCCTCCAGATCCTCGGCTTGAACAGAGCCAGACAGGATGAGCCCGCGTTCAAGACTGCGTTCATCTTCGTTTTCGTAGGCATCGCTTGCTCCCTGATCGGCAGCTTTGTTCCCGGCACCTTCGGCGCTATCATCAGAGCTCTGAGCCAGCTTGCCGGCCTTGTTGTCACCATCTTTATCATCAAGGGTATCATGAACCTTGCTAACCAGCTCGGCGACGAAGCAGTCGCATCCAAGGGCAAGACCATTCTGTATCTCATGGCTGCTGCTTATATAATTGCGTTCATTGCTTCCCTCATCTCCGTATTCACAAGCGGCGCAGGCAACAACGTTGCAGGTATCCTCGGTATCGTTGCTTACATCATCAATGTGGTTACTTACATCATCTTCCTGGTCTATCTGAATCAGGCGAAGAAGATGCTCGCGTAATTACGAATAACTTCTCCATATACACTGAGCCCGACTCGCAAGAGCCGGGCTTTTTGTATGCGCCTGCTTTGTGCGAATCAGCCAATAAACCGCGTCGATTTCTGTGCAGACATCCAACATATGCGTGTGCTATAATATAGGGTAAGATAATGATTAAAAGCGGGGTGCCTTTATGAAAAAAGTATCCGTTAAATCTCTCTGTGTGGTCTGCGCGATCCTCCTTTGTCTGACGTCGCTGTTGCTGTTTGCGCCGGGCTCTTCCGCCGCGACGGTCTATCTGCGCGGCACCTTCAACGGATGGGGAGCAGGCGCCGATTATGCGATGTCATATGAAAACGGCCGCTATATCAAGACAATCCGACTGAGTAAGGGCAGCTATGAATTCAAGGCGGCGACGGACGACTGGAGCACCTTCCAGGCGCCGATCGAGGGCAACGAGAGCCTGACGCTCACCGCCGATTGCGACGTGACCTTTGTCGCGTATGCGGACAGCAATTTATCCGCGCGTACCCGAAGTCCTCTCTGGAGGCGGACGTCACCGGCGTGGTGCTGAGATGCCTGTGGATGGAGCACGACGATCTGGTGCTGATCGAGAAAAACAATTTGATGTCGTATCAGAGCGCGGGCGTGACTTATCCCGCAGCGGCATACTGGAACATCATCTCCGACGGCAGCGGCGCGTTTTATCTGCAGAACGACGCGACAAAGCATTATGCCGCTTTGAGCGGTACCGCGGTCACCTGTGTCGCCTCCGCGACCGACGGCAATACAAGCTGGTATGTCGACACCACCATGGGCGCGGCGCGCTTTATCAACAAAGCAAACGACAAAGCCGTCATCAATATCGAGAACCTCAGCGGCAATGCGCAGGCGACGAATGTTCCTTTCTATTACGAAAGCGCTTTCTGGGGCTTCCGCTACAGCCACTATAACTATCTGCTGAAGCCGGACAAGGTCATCGACACCGGCTACAACGCCTATGCGACTTCGCCGACGTCCATCACCTCCTATATGACCGGCTCCGCCGAGGAATGGACGCAGTCCGAGGACCTTTCCTCCTTACCCAAGTTCACCGCTGAGAACACGCCGCTTGCCGAAGCAGTCTATAACCTCTCGCTCGAAGAGGCGGTCAAGAGCATCCACACCGATGATTTCGGCGAGGTCTTTTATACCGGCACGGCGTGGCAGAAGGTCTGGACGCGTGATACGGCGCTGTCCAACCTCTATTCGCTGGCGTGGGTATTCCCGACGATCAGCTATAACTGCGAGCGCGAAAAGATCAAGACCTCCGGCGGCGTATCCGTCTTTGAGCAGGATACCGGTACCGGCGGCTCTTACCCCGTGTCCACCGACAAGATCATCACGATGCTTTCCGTCTGGGAGACCTACCTCGCGGACGGCAACAAAAACCATTTGAGCTACTTCTATGACGTCTGCAACAATACGATCCAGCAGGATATGAACGTCGCCTACGACGCCGACGCGGGACTGTTCCGCGGCGAGACCTGCGGCCTTGACTGGCGTGATCAGACCTATCCCGATTGGACGAGCGAGACCGTCGACAGCGGACTGTCCGCGATCGCCGAGAGCAAGACCGCCTCGGTCAACGCGATCTATTACCGCGTGCTGCAGATCATGAGCAAGGCGGCAAAGGTGCTGAACAAGGGCGCCGACGCCGAGCAGTCCTGGGCGAAGATGGCGCAGGAGCTCAAGGCGAAGTTCATCGAAAGGCTCTGGAACGAGAGAATGGGGCTGTACTCCTCGTGGGAGTACCCCGACTATATGGGCAGCGTCCTTGCCGAAAAGACCGACGTCCTCGGCAACGGCTTTGCGCTGTGGTTCGATATCGGCACCGAGGATCAGCTCAGACAGCTCTCTGAGAATTCTCCGCTGGTACCCTACGGCGCGGATACGGTTTATCCGCAAAAGCAGGGCAAGCTGAAAAACGCCAATAAGGTCTATCACAACTTCGGCATCTGGCCGGGCTGGGATTCCGTCCTGATGGTCGGTGCGGCGTATCACGATAACAAGGCTGTCGCCGAAGAGATCTTCAACTCCAATGTCCGCGGCGCGGCTGTCTCGCTGACCAATAAGGAGGTCATCAACTACCGCACCGGCGAGGGCGTCGAATCCGATCAGCAGCTCTGGTCGATCGCCGGCACCCTTGCGGGCTACTACCGCGTTCTGTTCGGTATGAACTATGACGAGGGCGGGATCACCTTCAACCCCTCGATCCCGAACTGGATGCAGGGCCCCTATGAGCTTTCGAATTACAAATACAGACGCGCCACCCTGGATATCAAGCTCTCCGGCGAGGGCGACAAGGTCAAGTCCTTCAAGGTCGACGGCGCGGCAAAAGATATAGGCAGCTATGTGTTCCCCGCTGACAGCACCGGCAGCCATACGATCGAGATCGTTATGGAGCAGAGCGGCAAGCAATATAAGATCAACAAGTCCGAGAAGAATCTGGTCGTCTGTCCCGAGATGCCGACGATGACCTATTCCGGCGGCACGCTCCGCTGGACGGTGAAGAGCGGTCTGACCTATAAGCTGTGGACAGGCAAAGAGTATGTCGACGTGACCGGCGGCTCCTACAAGGTCGATACGACCGAATACGGCTGCTACAGCCTGATGGCGGTCTCGGCAGACGGCGTCTGCTCCGAGCTGAGCAAGCCGATCGTGGTCAGCCCCGAAAGGATCAGGATCGAGGCGGAGAGCGGCACGGTTTCGAGCAGCAGCCTGATCTCCTCCGGCTATGTCATTGATAAAAAGTCCCGCAGCGCGAATCTTACCCTGAGCGTCACCGTTCCCAAGAAGGGCAAGTATATCCTCAGCGGTATCTATAACAATCCCGGCGACGCCACCTCCGGCGTCAGCTGCGCGATACGCTCCGTTTATGTCGACGGCAAGGATATCGGCTCGCTCGTTTTCCCCGAGGTATACTCCGATAAGAAGAATCAGACCGGCACCCACCTGACCCTCAACCTCGAGGCGGGTGCGCATACGGTCAAGGTGTTCTACGATACCGCCAACTGGTACGACCGCAATATGAGCATCACCAAGAACGACGTCGAGTATAACTACTTCAACCTCGACTATGTCGGCGCAGACGAGCAGCCTCCCACCGAGCCTCCGACACAGGCTACCGAGCCGCCGACCGATCCTCCCACCGAGCCTCAGACAACGCCCCCGACAAGTCAGGCGGTGAAGATCATCTGCGGCGATGTGGACGGCGACGGCGTTGTCACCGTCCTCGACGCAACGGCGATCCAGCGCTATCTGGCACTCCTGCCGAACCAGAACGGCTTTATCATTGATGCCGCCGATACTGACGGGGCAGAGGGCGTCACGATCCTCGATGCGACCGAGATACAGCGTTATCTGGCAAGCCTGCCGGCGAATGAGAAGATCGGCACGGTGATACTTACCATCCGGTAACAGCACAGCAAAAAAATTTTTTAGCAAAGGTGATGACTATGAAAAAAAGAATAACAGCCCTGATACTCTGCGTTATGCTGGTGCTTCTGTGCGCAGCGACGTCCCATGCCGATGTTGCCGGGAGCAGAGTAGAGCAATATCTGGCGTCCATGTCGACCGAGGATAAGATCAGCATGATGCTCATGCCGGCTTTTCGATTCAGTGTCGACGCCGAAGGAAAGCGGACGAACGTGACCGCAATCACGGAGGATATCGCCGCTACGCTTGCAAAGCATTCGTATGCCGGTGTGATCCTGTTCGGTCAGAATACGCCGACGACAGAGAATACCGTCAGATTGATCGATCAGCTTCAGAAGGCGAATGCCGTCGGCGACCGCCCGCAGCTTTTGATTACCGCGGATCAGGAGGGCGGCGCCGTGACCCGTCTGAACCAGGGGACGATGACGCCCGGCAATATGGCGCTGGGCGCGATCAACGACCTTGATGTGACGGCTGAGGTCGCGGCTGTGATCGGCAGAGAGCTGAAAGCCGTCGGGATCAACGCGACTTTCGCTCCCGATGTGGATGTTAACAATAATCCCGCAAATCCCGTTATCGGCGTGCGCTCCTTTTCCGATGATGCGCAGATGGTCGCAACTCACGGCAGCGTCTTCGCCGAGACGCTTGACAATACCGGCGTCATCTCTACGCTCAAGCATTTTCCCGGTCACGGCGATACCGATACCGACAGCCATTCCGGACTGCCGAGCATCAATAAGTCCTACGAGGAGCTGGAGGCAAATGAGCTGATCCCGTTCCGCAAGTGTATTGCCACCGGAACGCAGATGATCATGACCGCTCATATCGTATATCCGCAGATCGAAAAGGGCACCTATGTTTCAAAAAGCACCGGTGAAAGCATCCATATTCCCGCTACCCTCAGCAAGAAGATCATCACCGATATCCTGCGCAGGGATATGGGCTATGACGGCGTCGTGATTACCGACGCGATGGAGATGGACGCGATCGCCAAGCACTTTGATAAGTATGACGCGGCAAAGCTGGCGATCGAAGCGGGCGTAGATATCCTGCTGATCCCTGTCGATACCACCACGAAGGCGGGCTTTGCGGAGATGGATACCTATATCACGACGCTTGCACAGATGGCTGACACCGGCGCGATTCCGATGAAGAATATCGACGACGCGGTTCTTCGGATCCTGAAGCTCAAGGAAAGCAACGGATTATTCTCACCTTACGACGGCTCGGATATCGAAGCGCGCGTTCAGAACGCGATCAATACCGTCGGCACAAAGGCGAGCCACGACAGAGAATGGGATATCACAAAACGGGCGATCACGCTGGTCAAAAACAACAACCGTACCCTCCCGCTGACGAAAGAAAACCAAAAGACGGTCGTGCTGGTTCCGTATGACGACGAGACCAATCCGATGAATTATGCCGTCAATAAGCTGAAAGCGGAGCACAAGCTGCCCGCAGGCACGCAGTTTACCGCATTTTCCTATTATAAAAAAACAGCCGCTGATGTTTTGCCGGTCATCGCCGGCGCCGACAATGTCGTTTTCATGTCGGAGATCTACGGCGCATCGGCGCTGAAGGGCGACGCCGCAAAGATGGTGGACGCCCTCGCCGATACGGTCCATTCGCAGGGAGGCAAATTTATCGTGATGTCTGTCAGCCTGCCGTATGACGTAGCGCGGTTCACGAAGGCGGACGCGATCATGATCGCCTATCTGCCGCGCTCGATGCCGGTTGATCCGGGCGATAAAGAGAAAGAGATAGAGCAGTACGGGCCGAATATGCCCGCGGCGATGTATATGATGTACAGCGCGGAGGATGCGCCGACCGCTAAGCTGCCGATCAATATCCCGACATTGGATGCGTCGTACAGCTTTACCGATACCATATTATATAAAAGAGGCTTCGGCCTGACATACACCGAACCGACCGTGGGCGACGTCGACACCGACGGGATCGTGACCGTTCTCGATGCGACAGCGATCCAGCGGCATTTGGCTGATATGCCGAATGAGAGCTTCGATGCGGCTGCTGCCGATGCGGACGGCGACGGGGTGATCACGATTCTGGACGCTACCGCGATCCAGCGCTGGCTCGTGAGACTTCCGACCAATGAAAATATCGGAAAACCGATCATATAGGATTATTAATCGTAACTACTCGATTTAAGGGCGTCCGTGATGATTGCCGCCCGATCGAAAATCATCCGCATTTTTACCTCTGCGATTCCGTCATCGAGAGAAACTCTTGATACGGTAAAATAGATTTGTGTCAGTATGTGTTTTTTGCAAAGGAGTGTAGCACATGAAACTGTTCAGAAAAACTTTGGCGATCCTGCTCTCGGTTGTTCTTGTGCTGGCGGCGATACCCGCTGTCGCGGCAAAGACCGATCCCGAAGCAGCGTCGACCGGCGCGAACAACGGCCCGTCGACCTCTTATTCCTACATCAAAGCTTCTCTGTCACAGGGCGACAAGTTCTCAACGGTCATTTATTCCTATGAGGACAATATCCTGAAGCCCTACGGGGATAAGCTGGTGTACAACAAGAGCACCAACACCCTCACCGTGAAGGATCTCGAAGCCTATGCGCTCGATATCAACGAGATGGGGGAGGACTTCAAGATCGTAGTCGAGGGCTATAACAAGCTGGATTATATCACCGTATGGGGTTACGGCTGGGGAGGCTCGGCATATATCACCGGCAGCGGTGTGCTCGACCTGGATCTGGGTCTGGGTCTGGAGGCCGAAGAATCCGCCTCGGTGCTGACGATCGACAGCAACGTGTCCCTTTACTCCCACAGCGGCATGATCTATGTCTGCGATTCAACCGCTGCTCAACCGATGGTGGTCAAGGGGCGCGAGCTTTCCGGCGGCAGCGTCGGCTATTATCGCCGCTCGCCTTATCCCATCAAGACTTCTTATTCGGAAAACTACACACGCGACGGCCGTGTTTATCGCAATACCACCAAGCCGTACTCGAACTACAGCGGTCATGAGAACGACGAGTACTTTGTCGTCATCGACCACCCGGAATCAAAAGAACAGCGCAACGGAGAATGGCAAACGTGCAACAAATTCGAGATCTGTGCTGCGGTGAAGCAGGACGGCGAATGGAAGATCGACAGCACGCTCGATTACATCTATGTGTGGGACGATTCGATCCAATATCAGATGTTCAAAAAGGATCCCGAGCGGATGCATATCTCGGATATCGACCCGCATTATGTCGAGGTTGACAACGGGTATGAATACAAAGAGATGACCGTGATCCGTGACGCGGCAGGCGATCCGATGACCGATATCGCGATCGTGCCGAAAAGCTCCGCGGAGCTGAATCGACCGCTCCTTCTGACCGATACGCTCCCCGAAGCGACCATGAACAAACCGTACTCCACGCAGATCGTCGGTCAGCCGGGCAACTCCGGCGGCGAGATCGTCGGCTATTCGCTCACGATACCCGGTGACGATCCCGACTGGCTGACGCTGGAAAGTAACGGCGTCCTCAGCGGTACCGCACCGTCAAATTACGGCATATATGATATCAAGGTGGCAGTCATCGAGAAGATCGGTGACAAACAGGTGCGGAGCGTCACCAAAAAGCTCACCGTCAAGGTGGATATCCCGGACAACTGCATCCTGTTCGGCAAGACGATCGCGACCGGCTGCAGCCATGTCCTGACGGTAAA
>CACZAW010000105.1 GCA_902779225.1 uncultured Ruminococcus sp.
CCGACAGACATACGGAAACATCGTCTTTGACTGTATCTCCTATGTTCCGATGCATCCTGTCGACCAAAAGAAACGCGGATATAATCAGGCGGAGCTGCTGGGACGACAGCTGTCCAAGCTGCTGGGGATTCCGTGCGTCGGATTACTGGAGAAAACCAAACGCACCGAAAAGCAGCAAAGGCTGCAATATGCAAAAAGGAAAAAGAATCTGATAGGCGCGTTTCGGGTGACGGACACGGACGCTGTCAAAGGAAAGCGCATCCTGATGATCGACGATATCATCACGACAGGCATTACCCTCGGCACCTGCTGTCAGACGCTGAATCGGGCAAAGCCGCAGATGATCTGCTGTGCGACGATCGCAAACGCGAATCATAGGATCGACGACGCTGCCATCATATAACAGTTGAATAATATCGGTCGAGAATGCCGCAGCGCCGCAAGGGCTGCGAAAACATGATTCATCATAAGGAGAACTGCTATGGATATTGCTCTGGATCTGGGCACCGCGAATTCGCGCGTGAGGATCAATCCCGAAGAAAACGCCATCGACGAGCCGTCGGTGATCGCGTTCAATACAGAGGACAACGAAATATTGGCTTACGGAACAGACGCGTACCGGATGCTCGGCAGAACCTCCGCCAAGATCAGCGTCGTCTTTCCCCTGGAGGGCGGCGTGATCGCGGAGTCGGGCCTGGTTGAAGAGATGGTCAACATCTTTTTGTGCGAGGTATGCACCAGCCGCGTCGTGATGCCGCGCGTCGTCGCCTGTATCCCCGGCGACATCACCGAGGTAGAAAAACGCGCTGTCGTCGGCGCGATCTCGAGCTTCGGGGTCAGGCGCGTCTTGCTGATCGAAGCGGCAAAGGCGGCGGCGTTCGGCACAGGGCTGGATATCATGAGCCCTCACGGCGTCATGGTCGTCGACCTCGGAGCCGGTACGATCGACGCTGCGGTCATGAGTCTGGGCGGCGTGTCCGTCAGCAAAACCGTCAAGCAGGCGGGCAACGCGATGGACGACGAGATCATCAAATACATCCGCAAGCAGCACAGCCTCATTATCGGCAAGGCGATGGCGAAATCCTGCAAGGAGGCGCTCGCCTGCCTCATCCCCTTTGACAGCGAACGCTCCTTTCGCGTCAAGGGCAGAGACGCCGTTCGCGGCCTGCCGCGTGCGGTCGAGGTCACCTCGACAGAGATCATGCAGGCGGTCAAGGACATCGGCGTCAATATCATCAACATGATCACCGACGTACTGGAGGACACCCCGCCGGAGCTGTTATCGGACATCCACAGCGACGGTATCACCCTGACCGGCGGTCTCAGTCAGCTTTACGGATTGAGAGAGCTGCTTGAAAAAGAGACCGGTATCCGGATCCGCGTTGCAAAGGATCCGCAGGACTGCGTTGTCAAGGGCTGCTTCCGCGCGACAAAGTACATCGAAGAGGCTGAGGCGCAGAAATCCTCGCTCAACCCCTTGATGACGGTATATTAAGATCAAAAAAGACTGTGCTGAAAAGCACAGTCTTTTTTAGTGATCAGTGGTTAGTGGTCAGTGATCAGTTTTAATTATTTTTCGTTCTTTTTGCGCTGGAAGCTGTAGGCGAGCTTTAGGAGCTGCTTTTCTGACACAAAATGTTTGAAGAAAAGTCCGACCTTCAGCATTCCGGACGGAACGATGATCAGCTTGCCCTTGAGCGCGCCTTCGATCGCGATGCGCGCGCAGTCCTCGGAGGAGATCCCCTTGACGGCAAAGCGCACCTTGGCGACGTCGTTGAACTCGGTATTCACCGGGCCGGGACAGAGCGCAGATACCTTGACGCGGCTCCCCCTGCGGCGCAGCTCCTCATAGATCGCCTCGGTCAGCCGCAGGACATAGTTTTTCGTCGCGTAATATGTCGACAGCAAGGGACCGGGCATGAAACCTGCCGAAGATGCGACGTTGAGGATCACGCCGCTGTCGCGCGCGATAAAACCACGCAGGAACAGCTTCGTCAGGATATGCAGCGCGCGGATATTGACGTCGATCATATTCAGCTCAACGTCGAGATCGGTAGCGGAGAATTCGCCCGCCAATCCGAATCCGGCGTTATTGATCAGCATATCCACGCCGTCGTCCTTAGTCATCGCATACAGCTCGCGACAGCATTCGGCGCTGCCTACGTCGGTGACGATTGTACGGACGCTGACAGCGGATAATTCACTTTTCAGTTCTTTGAGGCGATCCTCGCGGCGCGCGACGAGGATGAGATCCCATCCCGCGGCGGCGAGATAACGTGCCATATCGCGTCCGATTCCGGAGGACGCGCCGGTGATCAATGCTTTCATACGATATCCTTATCTGACAAAGTTGGTATATACTCTCTGCTCACGTTCGGGCAATCCGTATTGCTCCTTGCCGAGGGCGATGCTCTTCATCAAAAAGCTCATATTAGCGGCGAGATAACGCATCATCTGCATTCCCTCGTCATCCTTTTCGACTTCGCCCTTACCGCCGCCGTGAACGCCGTTCCAGTAATAACCGGAAGCGACAGGCATACCGCTGATGGTAAAATACTTATTCAGCTCGTCAAAGGTAGCGGTCAAGCCGCCTCTGCGCGCAATGGCGACAGCAGCACCGACCTTCATGGTCTTGTCGCAGGAGCAGCTGTAGAACAGCCTGTCAAGGAACGAGATCAAAGTGCCGTTCGCAGACGCATAATATACCGGCGTTCCGATCACGACGCCGTCTGCTTCGGCGAGCTTCGGCGCGGTCTCGTTGACAAGATCGTCAAAGACACAGGAGCCTTTTGTTTCGCAGGTCTTGCAGGCGATGCAGCCACGGATCGCTGAATTGCCGATGTTGACAAATTCGACCTCGATACCCTCTGCTTCAAAAACCTTCTGCATCTCCTTGAGCGCGAGCGAAGTGTTGCCGTCCTTGCGGGGACTGCCGTTGATCATTAGTACCTTCATATTATCACCTCAAACTATAGATTAATTCTATTATAATCAATGTGAATTTTATGTCAACATTTCAGTCGGGGTATTTACAAAAGAATCAACTTCTCCTATAATAAAAGCAGGAGTTGATGGAAATGGAAGAATTCTGGAAACAGTTTCAGAGCTATTTACCTAAGATAGGGATCGCCTTAGTCATCCTTGCTGCGGGGATCCTGTTCACGCTGCTGATCGCGCATCTCGCCAAAAAAGCGATGACACGCAAAAAAATAGATCCCTCGCTTGCGAAATTTTTCGTCAGGCTGATCCACATCGTCTGCTGTGTCATGATCGGTATCGCGGTTCTGTCAGAGCTTGGCGTCTCCACGACGGGATTGATCGCGTTCTTCTCGGCGGCGCTTGCGGCGGTCGCATTGGCGCTCAGGGATAATATCGCCGATATCGCCAGCGGTATCGTGATCCTGTTCACGCGTCCGTTCGTCACCGGAGATTTTATCGAGTTCGGCACCCATAAGGGCTATGTGATCATGATCGATATGATCCATACTAAGATCCGCACCTATGACGATACCGAGGTCATCATTCCCAACTCGAAGATCACGACGCAGGAGGTCAACAACTATTCCTCCGATCCCGTGATCCGCGTGGTCATCGACGTTCCGATCAGCTATGCGGCGGATATCGATAAGACAAAAGCGGTGCTCTTTGACGCCGCAAAATCAGTCGATAAGATCCTGACGGATGAAAAGCACACGCCGCAGATCAGATTGGAAAAATACGGCGAAAGCGCACTGGAATACGTCGTAAGATGCTGGTGCAACTTTGAGGATTACTGGCCGGTCTACTACGGCTTGATGGACACGATCAAAAAGTCGCTCGACAAAAACAACATCCCCATCCCCTACAATCAGCTCGACGTACATATTATTGATAAACCGTAAAAGAAAGGCTGCCCGCAAAGGCAGCCATTTTTGTTAACTGTCATCCCTGACCGAACGGTAAAACGCGATCAAAATCATCACATAGCAAACGGTTTTCGGCAGCATGAGCATCCCCAACAGCGGTACAAACGGCGCGCCGAGTACCGTGACCGCATAAAACGCAAAGGAAAGCGTCACATACAGCCAGACAAATCGCATATGCGGGACGTCGCGTTCTTTAAAGTACAAAACGATGATCAGGATCCCGAGCAGCAAAAACGGGATATTGCGAAGGATCCCCCAGAGATAGGGACTGTCGTTTTGGAGCCAGCGATTCTGCGGCATACAGCATAAGGCGATACGGATCGCACTCAGCAGATAGACCGTAATCGTGATCGGTCGGCGCTCTTTTGCCCCGTCAAACCTGAGATAGATATGATACATCAGGATATAAAAGACGGTCATCGTAATAGAAGTAACGAGCTTGCCGATCCCGATCGGCGCGCTGAGATCCGCATCGACAAAGTAATCGAGTACACGCGGCACCAGATGAAAAGCGTCGCCGCATCCGAGAACCAAGCAAGCCCAGCCCATCAATCGGTGTTTATTATTCTTTGAACGAATTAAAATCACGATTCCGAATGTGATCGCAGCGATCAGATAAAGGATATCAAATACAGTTTCTCCGTATTTTTGCATCATGTCACCTTCTTATATTCCTTGCGCAGTGAGGATATTCGTACAGCTTGCGATGGACAAAAAAGTTATAAGAACGGCACCCACCCGCGCAGTATGCGCCGTATTGACAGGAGGCGCATTTACCGGTCAACAGCTCGGGAGTAAAGCGGCGGTTATAGGCAAAGGCGGCGGGATCCTCCCATATATCGCGGAGTGAGCGTTGACGCAGATTGCCCTCGATAAAGCGATCATCATACATCGACTCGCAGCCCTTGACGTTGCCGACGCTGTCGATCCCGACGACCGACAAGCCCGCACCGCAGCCGGGAAAGGTTCTGATCCCATGACTGTCGCCACGCATCAGCGGCTCTTCCTCGGTATAATAGCCGATATTATCCGCGATACCGATCGAAAAAGGCGCATCATCCCGGTGGCGCACGACAAAATCGATCACTGCCAAGGGATCAAATCGGTAATCTACGCCCATCACGGCGGCGTTCCCCATCGGAGAGCAAGCCTGCAGCTGCCATGCGGCAAGCGGAAATCGACTGATTTCCCGATAAAACGGTTCCAGCGTCAAGCTGTTTTCTGCATTGAGCGTCGTGATCATGGTGGTGATGATACCGGCGCGGGTCAAAACCTCAATCGCACTGACGGCACGCGCATAACTGCCGGGCTGACGGTATTTATCGTGGATCGCTTCGATCCCGTCTAATGACACCGCGACAGATTCGATCATCACCTCTTTGAGGTCGCTCAGGATCGCGTCGGTGAACAAAAAGCCGTTCGTGATGATCGTGACACGGATACCGAGATCGGTCAGACGACAGACGATCTGTTTCCAATCGCGCCGCATAAAGACCTCGCCGCCGATCAGATTGACGCGTCGGCAGCCCAGATCCTTTAGCTGATCGCAGACGTTAAGACATTCTTCGGTTGTCAATTCATCGGGGCGCGCTTTGCCCGCCTTGGAGCCGCAGTATTTGCAGGAGAAGCAGCACGCGAGGGTAATCTCCCACACGCAGGATCGCAGGCGGTATGGGCACTCACTCATCATCATCTATCGGAGGTCCCGCATATACGTCTATCGGTTCCTCGTCGTCTGTCTGATAATTCTGCGGATAGGGTGCGCCTACCGCAACACCTCGCACCGGATTCTGCCCCGCCATGACGTCCGGGCCGGCATAGGTCGGCATACATAGGTCATCCGGCGGCATTTGCTGCGGCATCGGAGGGATCGCGCGATTTCTCATGACGTCGGGTCCGGCGTATACGCATTCAAACTTCACTTTTTTATGTTTCATGATAGCTCCTTTCGGTACGATGCGGATTCAATCTATCTGTTATTCTATTATAATTCAAGACCTAAAGGCTGTCAATTGATACTCGGGGTTTACAAACACGTTCGGAACGTGTAGAATTGAAGCATAGAATATCATCGGGAGGTCAGTATGGCAATCAATACATCCAAATCCTTGAGAAATATGGTCATGTACCAGATCTTTATTCGCAACTTTTCGGAAGAGGGCACCTTCAACGCCATCAAAGAAAGGCTCTCCGAGATCAAAGCGCTCGGAACCGATATCATCTGGCTGATGCCGATCCATCCGATCGGCAAGGCAAAGCGCAAGGGTACGCTGGGTTCACCGTACGCGATCTCGGATTATCGCGCGGTCAATCCCGAATTCGGAACCATCAAAGATTTCAAAGAGCTGGTCGACGCGATCCATGCGCTCGGTATGAAGTGCATCATCGACGTCGTATACAACCACACCTCGCCCGACTCGGTGCTGAGCAAGATGCATCCCGGATGGTTTTATCACAAGGAGGACGGCAGCTTCGGCAACCGCGTCGGCGACTGGACGGATATCATCGACCTCGACTACAATAACCGCGACCTGTGGCGGTATCAGATCGACACACTGAAAATGTGGGCGCGGATGGTTGACGGCTTCCGTTGCGACGTCGCGCCGCTGATCCCGCTGGAATTCTGGATGCAGGCGCGCCGTGAGGTCGAAGAGGTGCGCCCCGGATGCATCTGGCTGAGCGAATCGGTCGAGCCGGGCTTTATCACCTATATGCGCTCTCAGGGTATACCGGCGCTGTCTGACGGAGAAATCTATCGCGCGTTCGATCTGTGCTATGATTACGACGTTTACGGTGAATTCAGAGCATATCTCTGCGGCGATGGCACGCTGAAGGCTTACGCCGAGGCGCTCAACCGTCAGGAGCATCTCTATCCCGACAACTATGTCAAGCTGCGCTTTTTGGAGAATCACGACCAGCCCCGCGCGGCATTTTTGATCCCGGACGAGCTTTCTCTGCTCAACTGGACGGCGTTCTGCTTCTTCCAAAAAGGAATGCCGCTGATCTACGCAGGGCAGGAATACCGCGCCGCCCATACGCCGAGCTTGTTTGAAAAAGATACCGTGGATTTCAGCGAAGAATCCGCCGAAACCGAGATCGTCAGATACATCAAGGCGCTGTCTGAG
>CACZAW010000106.1 GCA_902779225.1 uncultured Ruminococcus sp.
AGCCGCAGGCGCCGCAGTTGGCGCCGGGGAGCGCCTCGAGGATGGCTTCCGCCTTCTCATCCTTCGGCACCGCCATGATGATGGAGGCGAAGGACAGGATCAGTCCGATCAGGAGTCCGATGCCGGCGACGATGCCGACAGCTAATAAAATTCCGTTCATGCCGTACCTCCTTAACCGAGCGGGATGAGCTTATCGACAAAGCCCGCGAACCCGAGGAAGGACAGCGACACCAGCGCCGCGGCGACCAGCGTGATCGGCAGACCCTTGAGCGACTTGGGAATATCGGCGCTCTCGAGCCGTCCGCGTACGCCCGCGAACATGACCATCGCCACAAGGAAGCCGATACCGGCGCCGAAGGCGTTGACCAGCGCGTGGCCGTAGGTGTAGGTATAGGCGGTGGTGGAGTCGACCTTCTGGAGCACCAGCATGGTGACGCCCAACACGGCACAGTTGGTGGTGATCAGCGGCAGGTAGATGCCCAGCGAGTTATACAGCGCGGGGATGTACTTGCGCAGAACGATCTCGACCAGCTGTACCAGACCCGCGATGATCAGGATGAACAGTACCGTCTGGAGATAATCCAGCCCCATCGGCACCAGCAGATAGGTGTAGATCGGGAAGGTGACCGCCGTCGCCAGCACCATGACAAAGGTGACCGCAACGCTCATGCCGAAGGCGGTGTTGAGCTTTTTGCTGACGCCGAGGAAGGGGCAGATGCCGAGGAACTTGCACAGAACGTAGTTCTCGGTGAGGATCGCCGCAAGGAACACGGCGATGAGAGACTTAATCAACATGGTCTGCCGCCTCCTTTTCACCGCATTTTTCCGCTTTTTGCGAGCAGTTTGCCGCCATCGGACAGCCGTTGCACGGAGTCGTCTTGACCGTCTTGCCCGCGCGGGTATTCAGCTTGTTCGCCAGCATGATCAGCATACCGAATACGAAGAAGCCGCCGGGAGGCAGGATAAAGATCAGGATCTGGAACGGCAGCAGCTGCACGCCGAAGATCGAGCCGGAGCCGAGCAGCTCACGGATAATGCCCATCAAAAGCAGCGCCGCCGTAAAGCCGACGCCCATTCCCAAGCCGTCGAGGATCGAGGGGATCACGGGGTTCTTACCGGCATACATCTCCGCTCTGCCGAGGATGATACAGTTGACGACGATCAACGGCAAAAAGATACCCAGGCTGTCGTTGATCGCGGGCGCGAACGCCTTGACCAGCATTTGCACGATGGTGACAAAGCCGGCGATGATGGTGATATAGGCGGGGATGCGCACCTTGTCGGGGATGACCTTTCTGAGCGCCGAGATGACGGCGTTGGAGCAGATCAAGACCGCCGTCGCCGCAACGCCCATGCCGATCGCGTTTGCCGCCGAAGTGGTGACCGCAAGGGTGGGACAGGTGCCCAGCACCAGACAGAGAACCGGATTCTCTTTGACGATACCCTTGGTGAATTCCTTCATATAACCCTTAGCCATCACTTCGCCCCCTTTCCTGTGATCTCATTGTATTTCTGACACGCTTCATTGACCGCCTTGGTCACCGCGCGCGAGGAGATGGTCGCGGACGTTACCGCGTCGACTGCCTGTGCGCCGCCGGAGGTATCATCCTTGCTGACGACGATATCCGAACCTGCGGACAGTCCCTGATACTGTTTTGTGAAGCTCTTATTGGAGGTGTTTTTGCCAAGACCCGGCGTTTCGTCATCATTATAAAAGACGTCGACGCCGACGATGACGCCGTTCGTGTCGATACCGGACATCACCTTGACCTGACCGCCGTAGCCCTGAGACGCGGTCGAGATCGCGTAGCCGATGATGTTGCCGTCCTTGTCCTTACCGGCATATACGACGTCGGTCTCGATCTCTTCAAACTCCGCCGCATCCGGCAGAACGGTTTTCATACTGGTTTGTTTATTCTGTTCCTCGTTTTCGGCGATCTTGTCGGCGGTGACGTTGTTGGTCAGCGCCAGCAGCGCCGTCACGACAAGACATATCAAAAACAGGGAGATCGTAGGGATCAGAATCGCTTTCGCGCTGATTTTCTTTTTCATTTCTTCTCCCCCTTTGCCTTTTTCACAAACCCCAGCGTTCTGGGAGCGGTCAGCCGCTCGATATGGGGTACGAGGATATTCATCAAAAGGATAGAGAACGATACGCCCTCGGGCATATTCGAATAGGTGCGCAGCAGCATGGTCAGCACGCCGCAGCCGATCGCATAGACGACCTTGCCCCAGTTAGTGACGGGCGAGGTGGTGTAGTCGGTCGCCATAAAGATCGCGCCGAGCAGCAGACCGCCGGCGAGGATCTGATACAACGGATCCAAGCCGAACGCCAACGACATCAAAGCTGCCGTTGCGAGATAGACGCAGGGGATAATCGGGCTGATCACGCGGCGGATCACCAGGTAGATACCGCCGAGGATCAAGGCGATCGCGCAGACCTCGCCGATCGAGCCACCGCAGCGGCCGATCAACAGATCAATATAAGAGTAGGTTCCGGCTTTCGCGGCGAGAGGCGTCGCCGAGGTGGTCGCGTCGATCATCGCGCCTTGGGGCTGACCGGGAACGGTCACCCAGTGCATCATCGCACTCGGGAACGATACGAGCAAAACGATACGCGCCGCAAGCGCGGGGTTGACAAAGTTCATGCCGATACCGCCGAACATCTGCTTGACCACAACGATCGCGATCAGACATCCGAACATTGCGATCAGCGGGTTGATATCGACCGGCAGATTCAGCGCCAGCAGCAGGCCGGTGACGACCGCCGAAAGATCGCCGATGGTGGTGTCGCGCTTCATGATCTTGCGCGATACATATTCCAACAGCACGCAGGTCGCGACGCAGACGGCGATCAGCACCGCCGAGCGGAACCCGAAGATCACGCACGCCGCAACAGAGGTCGGCAGCAGCGCGATGATCACATCCAGCATGATCCGCCGCGTCGAGTTGTTAGACCGAAAATGCGGCGAGGAAGAAACATACAGCTTATTTTCCATTATTTCTTCCCTCCTTTGTTCTGTGCGTCCTGTTCGCGCTTCTTCTGAATAAGAAACGCCTTTCCTTCGCGGATCGTCTGCACCAGGTGCCGTTTTGCCGGACAGGTAAAGGAACAGCATCCGCATTCCATACAGTTCATGGCGTTGAGTCGGTTTAGCGCATCCTCATCCCTGCGGTCACTGGCGTTGCACAGCTCCAGCGGAAGCAGGCGCATCGGACAGGCTGAAACGCATTTGCCGCAGCGGATACACGCCGACGGCTCGGCGAGCCTCGCTTCCTTTTCGCCGAAGGCGAGGATCGCGTTGTTTTGCTTCATGATATATAATTCGTCGTTCGGCAGAGCGACGCCCATCATCGGGCCGCCCATCAAAATCTTTTTCGGCTCTTCCTGATAGCCGCCGACAAATTCGATGACTTCCTTGATCGGCGTGCCGATCGGAACGATGACGTTCGTCGGATCCTTGATCGCCGAACCGTCGACCGTCAGCCTGCGCGATACCAGCGGCATCCCCGTTTTGAGATAGCGCGAGATGAACGCGATCGAAGCGACGTTCATGACGAGGCAGCCAGCGTCGGAGGGCAGTCCGCCCATCGGTACCTCGCGTCCGGTACACGCCTTGATGAGGATCTTTTCCGCACCGTGAGGATAGGTCGCCTTCAAGGGCAGTACGCGGATCTCGTCGCCGATGTCGACGGAGCTGTCCGCGATCTCTCTGAGCGCCTTGATCGCGTCGGGCTTATTGTTTTCAATCCCGATGATCACGCGGTGGATATCAAGGAATTCCTTGACCGTCATGATGCCGGAGATGATATCCCAGCCGTTTTCGAGCGCCTCGCGGTGATCGGAGGTGATGTACGGCTCGCATTCCGCGACGTTGACGATCATGGTGTCGACGTTCTTGTCAGGGGGAATGCTCAGCTTGACGGCGGTCGGAAAGCCCGCGCCGCCGAGTCCCACCAGACCCGATTCCCGCACCGCGGAGATCAGATCGGAAAGGTTGTTGACCTCGGGCGGTTTGACGTCGGGCGAGACGCGCTGCTCTCCGTCGCTCTCGATGAAGATCGCGTCGACACGGTTGCCGCCCGGCATGGTGATCTTGTCGATCTTTTTGACCGTGCCGGATACGCTCGCGTGGATGGGCGCCGAAACAAAGGCGTCGCTTTTCGCGATGCACTGACCGACGTCGACGGTGTCGCCGACCTTGACGATCGGGGCGCACGGCGCGCCGATATGCTGTGTCATCGGCAGGACGACCGTTTTCGGCACCGGCATCTCGACACTCTGCTTGTGCGCGGTATTCTTGTTATGCGGAGCATGGACCCCTCCCCGCGTGGGATAGGGCTTTTTCGGAAAGCTGAGTTCCGCCATAGGAATTCCCCCTTTTTATTTAGTGAAGAGTGAAAACGAAAAGTCAAGAGTCAAGGCAGGGCTTTGCCCCGGCTCATAAAACACTATCTTATATAATAACATTATATATGCAATTTTTCAATGTATATTTTCAGTCGATCGGCGGGAAAATAAATGAGAAAACTATTTACGGAAAGGATTTTCTTTATGCAATTCATCAATGCTTTTTTAGTCGGCGGGCTGCTCTGCCTGATCGGACAGGTTTTGATCGACAAAACCTCGCTGACGCCCGCACGTATCCTGACCGGCTATGTGGTCGCGGGCGTGCTGTTATCCGCATTCGGGATCTACGGCGCGATCGCCGATTTCGGCGGCGCGGGCGCGACCGTCCCGCTCTCCGGCTTCGGTCATCTGATGGCGAGCGGTGTGCGCGACGCGGTCGACTCCGACGGTGCGGTCGGCATCCTCACCGGCGCGCTGTCCTCCGCAGCGGCGGGTATTTCCGCGGCAATCCTCTTCTCCCTCACCGCCGGTCTGCTTTCAAAACCCAAGGAAAAATAACCCTCATGATACGCTCGCGACTCCTCAATAAACTATTGATTCTTCCTGCTGCCCGCGTTATAATAAATCTATCATATTCAAAGGACAACGCTATGGAAAGAAACTATCCCAAAGTCACCGTCAGCAAAAAATGTGAGAAATTCATCAAGGGCGGTCATATCTGGGTCTACTTTGACGAGATCAAAGCCATCGACGGCAGCTATGATAACGGCGATATTGTCGACGTATTGACCGAAAAGGGGCGTTACCTCGGTTCGGGCTATATTAACGACAATTCGAAGATCCGCGTGCGGATCATTTCCAAGAATCCCAACGACAAATTCGACGAAGCGTTCTACCGCCGCCGCATCGACTATGCGCTCGATTATCGCGAGACCGTGATGGGCGAGGATTTTTCCTCCTGCCGCCTGATTTTCGGCGAGGCGGATTCCTTCCCCGGGCTGACCGTCGATAAATTCGAAAATATACTGGTTGCGCAGGTGTTGTCGCTCGGTATTGACCGCATCAAGGAGCTGATCTTCCGCAATCTGGTCGATTCGCTCCGACAGCGCGGACATGAGATCATCGCGATCTATGAGCGCAACGACGTCAAGGTGCGCGCCCTCGAGGGGCTCGACGAATACACCGACTTTTATCCGGCGGAGGGGCTCAGGACCGATCTTTCCGGCGAGGTCGAGATCACCGAAAACGGGATCCGTTACATCGTCGATTATGTGAACGGGCAAAAAACCGGCTTCTTCCTCGATCAAAAGTACAACCGCCGCGCGGTCGCGAAGATCGCCGCAGGCAAGCGGGTGCTGGATTGCTTTACCCACACCGGCGCCTTTGCCCTGAACGCCGCGACGACCGCCGCTCATGTCACTGCCGTCGATATCTCTCAGACCGCCGTCGATATGGCGCGCCGCAACGCTGATCTCAACGGCTTTGACAATATCGAATTCCTCAAAGCCGACGTCTTTGATCTGCTGACCGAGCTCGCCGAGAAAAAGCGGCATGATTACGACGTGATCATCCTCGATCCGCCCGCGTTCACCAAATCCCGCTCCGCGACAAAAGCCGCCGAGCGCGGTTATAAGGAGATCAACCTGAAGGCGATGCGGCTCCTGCCTCGCGGCGGGTACCTTGCAACCTGCAGCTGCTCGCACTTTATGCCCGATCCGCTGTTCCGCAAGATGCTCCTGTCTGCCGCCGCAGACGCCAACGTCAGCCTCAGGCAGATCGAATGCCGCCAGCAAAGCGCCGATCATCCCATCCTCTGGGGCGTTGAAGAAACCGATTATCTCAAATTTTACATATTCCAGGTCGTGTAAGTCATGAAAAAATCCAAGCTCAGGATCTTCTTTTCCCTGATCCGCATCCTCTTTAAAATCATATCTAACATTAACAAATTTTTCACCTTCATAAAAGAATGCAATACCAGGTGTATAAGCAGTGTCAATTACTCCGTTATAGAAACTACCTATTATACCACCAACACCACGCCACTTATTAGTGAGTCGGCCGCCATTTCCAGTAATGGTGCCTGTGTTAAAAGCATTCTTAATATTAACACCGCTACCAAGCATTCCAACGATGCCACCAACGTGTCCACATAAAGCAGCGTCATCGCTTCCTACTCGGCCAATAACATCACCGAAATTATATAAATTTTCTAATTTAGCGTTTCCGCCAGTTTTAACAAATCCAACAATACCTGCAATAGCAGATATAGAAGTAATCTCTCCATAATTATAACAATTGGTAATCTTGGTGCCGTCGACACTATA
>CACZAW010000107.1 GCA_902779225.1 uncultured Ruminococcus sp.
TCCTACTACGGCACCGACGCCAATCCCTGTATCGAAATCTCCAAGAAAGCCAATAACACCAACATCAACCTTAACTGGACTGAATTCAACAGCGAATACGCCAGCCGGATCAAGAACGACGGCAAAAACACCAAGATCAACGAATGGTACGTTACCCGCTCTTGGGAAAAAGAGGAGCGCGGCGGCGAGTACTGGGGTACCTGATCAGAATAACAAACAGAATATGATCACATAAACCTGAGGGGCTGTCGCATTAAAAATGCGGTAGCCCCTAACTTGTGTCATCCTGAGCAAAGCGAAGGATCTTACAGTGCAATTTATTCAAATTAGTACATCTTATATGTGTAATATCACGGAAGGTCAGCACTTTCAGATTCTTCGGCGATGCCTCAGAATGACATTTTTTATTTTCGACAGCCGCCTTTTTTATAAATTGCAAAAGGGACGCCGCAAAGCAAAACAGCTTTGCGGCATCCCTTTTTGATATATCATACCTTCCTATTTAACCATTGAAGCAGCGAACTGCCGCGCTTTATCGTAATCAGCCTCGGACGGCAGACCTTTGTTGAGAAAGATCCATGAGGCGGCGCAGTGGAATTCTTTTTCGCTGATCGGGATACCCAACTCGTCGCAAACCTTTTTGACCATATTCCATGTCGACTTGCCCGAGCAGGAGGTGTTGAAGTTGATCACCTCGCCGATCTTGTCCTTGTTGCGCGCCAGAAATTCCTTGACCTCGCTGTCGATATTCGCGGCATACATCGCATTGACAAGAAAAAGCCGATCTGTTTTCTCGGTCAGATCTGACGATACGGTGAGAGCCTTCACGCCGGTAGCATTTGCGATCTGAGCGGCGAGTTTTTCGGTATTGCCCTTCTTGGATTTTGTGAAATAACGAATTGCAATTGTCATAATCATCCTCCTGCTGATAAAAGTTGATATCGTTGTAGGGTCATTATATCGTGCCTGATTTCGAAAGTCAATACAATTAAGTATAAATAATATATTGACTATGAAATTTATACATGATATACTACCGGTATCATCGATATATCATCTGAAATACCCTGAGATAAGGTGAGGAAACATGAGCAATAATAGAAAAATCGCGTGCAGCGGCGTGTGTCCGTGCGCATCGCCCTGCCCGATCAAAACGGCGCTTTCTGCCGTAGGAGGCAAATGGAAGCCGCGCATCATCTGTACGCTGTATGTAGACGGAACACAGCGCTACAACGACCTGCTGCACAAGACCGAGGGAATCACGAGTGCGATGCTCTCGTCGTCGCTCAAGGAGCTGGAGACGGACGGTATCGTCGAACGCAGGCAGTATGAGGAGATTCCACCGAGGGTCGAATACTCCCTGACGGATCACGGACGCGAGCTGTGGCCGATCCTGCATCGCTTGGCGCATTGGGCGACGGGCGACGTGTATGACGGCGACGATTGATACCTACCGTCTGCAAGGCGTCAATAATTAAAAACAGGAGATTTTTATGAGCATATTCGATACGATTCGGAGCAGAAGGAGCGTCCGTACATTTGACGGTAAACCGCTCCGACAAGAGGATACGGAACAGATAACAGCGCTTTTCAAAACGGATGACAGCACAGAGTATATCGCGACCTATTCGTTCAACGGTTAAGACGTAAGGATGGTGACGGGGTGACAAACAATGCAAAAGAGTTTGACCTGCAGGAATATCTGACCCGAGGCGTAGAACGCGTCGTTTCGGAGGCGCTGAGAGCAACGCTCAAGGATCCCAAGGAAAGCGCTTTTATGCTGCGATTCGCCGCCTCGACCAAATCAGCGGCGAAAAGGAGAAGAAAGCTCGAAGAAAGCGGAGAGCATATCCCGACGTTCCTGATCGCGAGCATCACCAGCGAATGTAACCTTCACTGTGCCGGCTGTTATTCACGGTGCAATCATGCGACCGTTGATGCGGTACCCGTCTGTCAGCTCACAGGCGACGAATGGCTGCGTATCTTCGACGAGGCGGATGAGCTGGGGATCAGCTTTATCCTGCTCGCGGGCGGCGAGCCGATGCTCAGACGCGACGTTATCTCAGCGGCGGCTAAGAAGCCGAATATCCTGTTCCCGATCTTCACGAACGGCACCTATATGGACGATAGGTACTTTGAGCTGTTTGACAAAAACCGAAACCTCCTGCCCGTAATGAGTATCGAGGGCGAGAAAGAGATCACCGACAAAAGGCGCGGCGCAGGGATCTATGATAAGCTGATCGGCAACATGGATGAGCTGCACCGCAGAGGACTGATCTTCGGCGCTTCCGTCACCGTGACGAAGGAAAACATCCGTGAGGTATCGTCCGACAGCTTTCTGCAAAAGCTCTCCGATCGCGGATGCAAGGCGGTGATCTTCGTCGAGTTTGTTCCTGTCACTGAGGAAAGCAAAGAGCTGGCGCCCGATGATGAGGAGCGCGCATATCTGTGCGCTGAGATCGCGCGTCTGCGAGAGGAACATCCCGAGATGGTATACATCTCTTTTCCGGGCGATGAAAAAAGCTCCGGCGGATGCGTCGCGGCAGGCAGAGGATTCTTTCACATCAACTCCCACGGCGGCGCCGAGCCGTGTCCGTTCTCACCTTATTCCGATGTGAATGTCCGCAAAACATCGCTGCGAGAAGCGCTGCACTCGCCGCTGTTTACCGCTCTTAAAGATGGCGGGATCCTGATTGACGATCACGCGGGCGGATGCGTTCTCTATGAAAAGCGTGAGCTGGTAGAAGCACTGCTCGTAAAATCTCAACGATAATTTGTCATGATTCGAAAGTTCAAAAAGTATAATCCTCCTCTGCCAACTCATACGAGCCGATAGGGGAGGATCTCTTTTTTATTCTACCATAAGGGGGCTCTTTTTTCTATTGTCCGTTTTTACTGGACCTGTTCACACTTTAGCGCTTGCACCTTGGAAGTTTATTTTACATGATACCATAGTATTCCGGAGATGTCTATATGAAAACTTGCGCCAACATCATTCTTATATTATAATGGGATTGAAAAATAGGGGATAGGGTGACTGTATATGAACAAAGAATACCTGAACTGTATATCTGTCGATAATATGCGGGAGAGTGATCGCCTGACGATCGAAAACTATGTGTCGGGACGGACGCTGATGTACCGCGCCGCGATGGGCGTGTTCCGCGCGGTGGATTGGAGCGGCAAGATCGCGATCGCAGTCGGCGGGGGAAACAACGGCGGAGACGGTTACGCGCTGGCGTGTATTCTGAAACGCAGCAACTATAACTGCCGTATCGTCAAGCTCAGCGAAAAGCTGACAGAGGACAGCGCATATTATGCGGCTCAGGCTGAAGCTTTATGCGTACCGTCCGAGCGATATCAGCCGGGGGCGTTCACGACCGCGGACGTCGTCGTCGACTGCCTGCTCGGTACCGGATTTCAGGGCAGCCTGCGTGAGCCTTGGCTCAGTGCGGTGAAAGAGATCAATACCAGCAGGGCAAAGACGATCAGCGTCGATATCAACAGTGGCATGAACGGTGATACCGGCGAAGCCGAAACCGCAGTCCGTTCTGACCTTACCGTGACGATCGGTTATGTGAAGCGCGGATTGGTAACGGAGAACGCAGCGCGCTATATGCACAAGCTCGTCGCAGCGGATATCGGGATCGCACTGAACAGAGAGGAGTTCAAGATCTATTTCCGTTCAGATTCGGATGCGGTCAAAGACCCTATGATTATCCCGGCGCCGCCGTATTTGCAGTTCGAAACGATCGACGTCAGTCATGTTGAACTGTCCGAGGATTCTGTTTATTAAAACTGTCATTGCGAAGCCCTTTAGGGCTGTGGCAATCTCAACCGATTAAAAAGGATCTAATACCCCGCCCGAACAAAGCGAGGGTAAAGTGTCCGGTGGATGCTTTAGAGCTTGCACCGGGAAGTTTATTATTTGAACAAGTTTTATTCTATATAAGAAATATATTGATTAATAGAAAATCGCAGCTCCGATTGACGAAGCTGCGATTTTTGCTTGTTATTCGTGTGGTTTACGGCTGCGAGGTTTGCGGCAAGCCTTGTTCCTCGTACTCATCCCAATCGCCGGAAGTGGTGAGAACATCTTCGGACTGAAATCTGATGATTATCAGTCTGCCGTATGTGTCGTATGTATCCACGATGCGCTTTGCGGACAGATTTGCGGTCGCTCCCGCGCGTGAATAGCCTGAGATTCAGAACAATGTCGAATCGCTCGCCTCTCTTCTCGTTAATGTTAATACTATTATAATAGCGAAAGAATCAATAATGTCTTAGAAATTCTCCGGTATATTTGTTTTAGAAATTATAAGGTTCAGCGTTTGCTTCCGATCTCCTCGATGACCTTGTCATAAGCCTCCGCTAATTTTTTTGCGGCGTCATAAACAGCGTAAGGATTATCGGTATCCACCGTCTTCGCTTTTTCACAGGCAGACTGCATCCGTTGGATCTTGCCCTCGGATGCTTTTTCATACTTTGCGTGATCGACGGAACTTGCCTTTTCGATCAGGTCTTCAAGAAAATCGTTCAGCCCCTCATCCTTCAGTGCAGGCGTCATATCCGGCGTTCTGCGGATGATTTCTTTGACCTGCTGCTCGTAGGAGTAGGCGATCTGCATGAGCGTTTCGTCATCGCCGTAAGCCGCAAAGATCGAAAGTCCGAGCGGCAGCTCGCGCCGATGTGTGCTGTCGGTATACGAGAAGCCCATGGGCAGAGAGATCTCGGGAAGCCCGAACAGCGCGCTGAAAATGATATCGTATCCGGCGTCATTATAATGATTGTTGTTCTTCGGATCGTCCTCGTCGCCGGCTACGTCAAAGTTGTTCAGATACATGATGGCGTCGATATCATGCTCTTTCATAATCGCAGCGATCTTCTTTCTCGCGTCAAGTACCTTTTGATAATTCGGGATCCTTTGATAGGAGCCGAACGTTTTTGTATACGGATTCTTTGTTGTTTCTAAGGAATCGGCAAGCTCGCCGTCGTCGGAAAGGATCCGATCCAGATTCATGTGCATGACGCCGTCGTTGCCGGAGGCTTGCAGCTCCTTGACGGTTTTATACGGAGCCGCATCGCCTTTCCTGCGCAAAAACTGATTGGCGTCATACTCAAACGTCTCGATTTTGATGCCCTTCGAGAGCTTCTTGATCTCTGCGTTGTTCAGGTACGGTGACAAATCGACCGTCACGGCTCCCGCTTTTTTGAGATTACCGACCGCCTTGGAGACCATTTCGCTTACCTTATCATCCGCGACCTCGTTAACGCTCTCGCCGTGCACTTCGCCGGAAAACCGGAAAGAGCTTTCCAAAAAGCCGATCCGCATCCCCTTGAGCGCATCCGCAGACAGGCTGACCGTATAGCCGTCGCTCATCATCGCGTCGGCGTCTGCTTCGACCGTATAGTCGTCCGCTTGATCGGTGCCCGCCATGATCTCCAGCATCAGCGCCATATCCTCTGCCGTCCTGGCGATCGGCCCGGTGGTATCTCTGTACGCCGCAAGGGGAAACACGCCGCCGGTCGAGGTCAGCCCCTTAGACGGTCTGACGCCGTAAAGATTGGATAAGGACGACGGATTGCGGATAGAGCCGCCGGTATCGGTGCCGACGCCCGCAGCCGCAAAGCTGCAGGTGACCGCTACGGCGGTGCCGCCCGAAGAGCCGCCCGGCGTCTTTGTGGTATCGTACGCATTATGTACATAACCGCCGAGCGTCGATCTTGATGTGATGGAAGAATAGGCGAATTCGGAAAGATTTGCCTGCGCGAGGATAACGGCTCCGGCGTCTCGCAGCTGTTTGACCACAAAGGAATCCTCCGTCGCGATCATATCCGCCAGCGCATTGGCGCCAGCCGAGGTCGCCATACCGGCGATATCGCAATTCGCCTTCACAACGATCGGAATGCCGTGCAGCGGGCCGCGTGTGTTTCCTTCTTCGCGCTCACGATCGAGCGCCCTCGCATCACGCAGCGCGTCGGGGTTGATGTCGATAACAGAATTCAGCTTCAGCTTTGCGTCGTATGTGTTGATACGGTCGATATACATCTGCGTCAGCTTCTCCGACGTGATATGACCTGCTTCCATTTCCTCCTGCAGATCAGAAATGGTAGCGTCCATCAGATCGATGGTCGTGAACAGTTCTTCGAGCGCCTCAGAAGCGGTCTCAGGTTCCTCGTTCGCTGTTGTCCGGCACGCCGAAAAAGCCATACAGATCATCAGGATGATCAAGATCATACTGAGTAATCTTTTCATAATGCTCCACGCTTTCATATTCGAGTTTCGTTACTATAATAAAATACATTAAAACACCGATAATTGCAATAGAAAAACCGCATTACGACAAAAGTGTTGTGTACGGCGCTTTATGGATCGCGCTGCTCAGGCTGACATAAGTGGTCGTTACTGTCAAACTCAGGTCACCGGCATTCAAAAAACATATTATTTCCATATCAGTACGAATGTACTGGACTTTTCCTCTGCTTTATGGTATAAATAATTGGTCAAAAACTTAGCCATTCGATAATAAATCCGAACTCGGTTTTAGCGGGCAAATTTCCGCCCGCTCTTTGTTAAAATCCTCGTTAACCCGTCAGGGTTAACTGTGGT
>CACZAW010000108.1 GCA_902779225.1 uncultured Ruminococcus sp.
GGAGTTTTTAATATAACCAGATGAGAACAGCAGGAACCAACACGGGCGATACAGCCTACATGCAGATCTATAAGCACATGGATATCGCGACCGCCAAGCCGACCGAGGAAGAAAAGCAGGGCGTGCCGCATCACCTGATGGATTTTCTCGATCCGTGCGAGGCGTTTTCCGTCGCCCGCTATTGCGAGCTTGCAAAGCCGGTCATCGCCGATATCGCAGACAGAGGCAAGTTGCCGATCCTAGTCGGCGGCACCGGACTGTATGTCGATTCTCTGCTGGGCAACGTCACCTTTACCGAGACTGAAACAGATCCCGCGCTCAGAGCTGCTTTGCAGCAGGAGCTGGACGAGCGCGGCGTCGACGCGATGCTGGAAAAGATCCGCGCCTTTGATCCCGCGTCAGCCGAACGCCTGGCGGTCGGCAGAAACCCCAAGCGCATCGTGCGCTGTATCGAGGTCTACCGCGCGACGGGCATGACCCAAACGCAGCTCAACGCGGCTCAGACCGCTTTGCCCTCGCCCTATCGTGCGATCAAGATCGGGCTGACCGCCGCCGACCGAGATTTTCTGTATGAGCGCATCGATCGGCGCGTGGATATCATGCTCGATAACGGCTTGCTGGAAGAAGCCCGCGCCTTTTACGGCGACGCTTCCTCACAGACGGCGTCCGCCGCGATCGGCTATAAGGAGCTGCTGCCGTATCTTCTCGGCGAAAAATCGCTCGAAGAATGCGTCGAAAACCTCAAGCGCTCCACAAGACGCTATGCCAAGCGCCAGCTGACATGGTTCAGGCGCGACCCATCCGTTCATTGGTTTGAAATCGACCGGCTGAGCTTTGAAGAGATCCTCAGCGCGGCGTCAGAATTGATAAGTAAGGACTGTCATTATGGCAAAATCAGTAACCCGTAAAACGATCACAAAACGTATCCTGATCGGCGTCGGTATCGCACTGGCGCTGGCGTATATCGTTTTTCTGTTCGTAACGACCAACTTCCTCGGCTCCAATAATATCTCAACCGAGATCACCTATCGCGCGACTGCCGAGGATATCGTCAAAACGACCTGTCTTGTCGTCCGCGATGAAAACTATATCAAAAATTCTTCGCAGGGCGTGCTGGTATATGATGTTTCCGACGGCGATAAGGTCACCGGCGGCGGTACGATCGCTACGGTGTATAACAACGAGCAGGACGTCGCTTCGCTGCGCAGGATCGAGGAGCTGGATGAAAAGATCACCTTTCTGAAATCGATCAGCGGCGCTTCCGGTACCTATAACGTCGGCATCGATACCGTCAACAGTCAGCTCAACGACAAGCTGATTTATCTGGAGGAGCAGATCAACGAGCGTGCCTTCGATCGGATCGAAGACGCTGAGAATGATCTGATGACCTCTGTGTACCGCAAGCAGATGATCACCGGTCAGCAAGGCAATCTGAATGAAAAGATCGCTTCTCTGGAATCCGAGCGCGAAGCGCTCAAATCCTCGACCGGCAGCCCCGCCGGTACGATCAAATCCGATTCCTCCGGCTATTTCGTATCGACGGTGGACGGGTATGAGAAGTCGATCGACGTCAGCAAGCTCGATCGCATGACCTATGACGATTTCAATAATATCGCTCCGGAGGATATTGATAAATCCGCGTATATCGGCAAGATCATCAAGGGCGTCAATTGGTACCTTGTATGTCCGGTCACCGCCGACGAAGCGGCGAATATCAGCCGCAACAGCGATAACCTCTTTGTGCGTATGCCGTATGCGATGTCGGAGAATATCCCCGCCAAGCTGATGTCCGTCAACCAGTCGTCCGATACGGAGCATACCATCGTCATCCTGAAATGCAACTATATGAATACCGGTATCTCCCGCGTCCGCAAGGAACCCGTCGAGATCGTCGTCAATACCTACGAGGGCTTGAAGATCAGCAAGAAAGCCCTGCATGACGACGAGGTAGAGCGTACCGTCGAGAACAAGGACGGCAGCTCGTCGACCGAGACCGCGACGGTACAGGGCGTATATGTCGAATACGGCAACGAGCTGGTGTTCAAGCAGGTGGATATCAAATTCGCCGGCGACGACTTTGTGATTTGTAACGAAACGCCTGCCGAGGGCGCGATATTCAACGGTCAGACCGTGACCCTGTATGATAAGGTAGTAGTAGAAGGAGGCGACCTGTTCGATGGCAAGCTCATTCAATGACCTGGAGTATAATTATCAACATATTTGCGAGAGGATAGCCCGCGCGGCGGAGTCGGTCGGCAAAACCGCCGACGATATCACCTTCCTTGCGGCGACAAAGACCGTCGATCCGGTCATCATCAACCGGGCGATCGGACTGGGGCTTCGCTATATCGGCGAAAACCGCGTACAGGAGCTTCTGTCAAAGTACGATCAGTACGATCTCGATCATGCCTCGCTGCAGTTTATCGGTCATCTACAGACTAACAAGGTGCGCCAGATCGTCGGCAAGGTTGACCTGATCCAGTCGGTCGATTCTGTCAAGCTGGCTAAGGAGATATCCCGCTGCTCCGAAAAGCAGGGGATTTCTACCGATATTCTGCTTGAAGTTAACATCGGCAGGGAAGAGAACAAGTCCGGCGTCATGCCCGAATTATTGCCCGAACTGCTGGACGAGATCCGCGAAATCCCGGCGATTCGGGTGCGCGGATTGATGGCGATCCCGCCGATTTGTGAAAATGCACAAGAAATTTGTAAATTTTTTGATAATATGCGTCATATCTTTCTTGACATTAAGGGCAAAAAAATAGATAATATATCTATGGATGTCTTGTCGATGGGTATGTCCGATGATTATGAAGAGGCGATCAAATGCGGCGCCACTATGGTCAGGGTGGGATCCGCCCTGTTCGGCAAGCGTAATTATCTTTAGGCTCCCGTTCACAAAGGGATAAATTCAATTATCAGTCAAATCATATAGATCAGGAAATTTCAAAAACGGAGGAAACTAAAATGGCATCAGGATTTGTAGATAAGTTCAAGCGTATGTGGGATGCACCCGACGACGAGTACGAGTATAACGAGTACGGTTATTCGGACGCCCCCGAGGAAGAGGAGCCAGAGCAGGAGGAAGTTGTATCGTCCCGCCGCTCATCTTCGAGCAGCCGTTACGGCGACTTTGACGATATTGCTCCGACGCGTGACAGCCGCCGCAACAACAAGGTCGTCAATATCAGCGCGACGGCTAAGCTCTCTGTCGCTCTGTTCAAGCCCGAACGCTTCGGCGAGGAGACCCGCAACATCGCCGATGAGCTTATCAAGACCCATACGGTTGTCCTCAACCTTGAGAATACCAACAAAGACATGGCACGCCGTATCATCGACTTTTTGTCCGGCGTAGCATATGCTAACCGCGGCAAGATCAAAAAGGTCGCAACCTCGACCTTCATCATCATCCCGAACAACGTCGACCTGACCGGCGATGATCTGCTGGATGAGCTCGAGCACAGCGGCGTTTATTTCTAAGTCTTTTGGGATATACTAACAACGCCGAGGATAAGCTGCTGCTCTCCAAGGCGTATGACGCGATCGAGCTATCCGAGCGCAGCGGATGTCCGCGTTTTCTCGGATTCCTTAATGAGCATGAGCTCGGTTATCTGCGGTCGAATATCTCGCCGAAGCGCGACGTGATGTATTTCGGCGGATATGAGGACGCCGTCAGACTGATGCTCGGCGCCGGCGCCGACGAGTACAGCTTTCCGATCACCGCGCTGTCGTTTACCTATAAGCCGGAGTACGAGCTGCGTCACCGCGATTTTTTAGGCGCGTTGACAGCGCTGGGGCTCAGACGCGATACGATCGGCGATATCCTTTGTGAAAAAGGACGCGCTGTCGTATTTGTCCGCGACGATATCGCCGACTATGTTTTGTCACAGGTCGATAAGATCGGCAGGGTAGGCGTAGCGGTCGGCTATGCCGATGTGACGGATCTGCCCGTGCCCGACGATATTGAGGAGATCAGCTTTACGCTCAGCTCCCTGCGGCTCGACGCCTTTGTCGCCGCCGCGACCAACCTTTCGCGCGAGAAAGCCGCGCGGCTGATCAAGTCCGAACTGGTCATGGTTGACCATGTTACCATCACCGACGTGTCTGCTTCTCTTGATGAAGGCGCGACCGTCACCATCCGAAAATACGGTAAATATGTTTTGTCGGCAAATCTCGGCTTATCCCGCAAGGGCAGACTGAGAGTCGCTGTCAAACACTTTAGATAGGAGTGCAATACTATGTTAAGTATCGAAGAGATCAAGAACGTTAAATTTCACAAAGCAGGCAAGGGCTACGATGTTGACGATGTTGAGGCGTTCATCGAAGACGTGATCGCAACCATTGAGCAGCTGCAGGGCGAAAAGAACGAGCTCGTCAGAAAGATGGGCATTCTCGCTAAGAAGATCGAGCAGTACCGCGAGGATGAGGAGACCGTTCGCAATGCGCTGATCACCTCACAGAAGTTGTCCGATAATACCATCAAGGAAGCAAACAACAAGGCTTCTTATATCATCAAGTCCGCTGAGAAGAAGAGCCGCGCGATCCTCACCGAGGCGGAGATGGCGACCGAGCGCGAGAAGGATAAATTCGAGGCGCTCCACAGCGAGACCGCGAAGCTGCGCAAAGAGCTTATCGCGATGTACAAAAAGCATCTCGCTATGGTTGAGGAATTCCCCACCGAGGATGACGTCAGAGCAAAGCGCGAGGAGCTGGATGAAAAGTATCCCTTCGAGCCGATCGAGAGCATCCTTCCCGAGACCAAGGAAGAGGACGTCGACGTAGAGGAAGAGATGGTACAGACCACCGAGCCCGTCGTCGAGGAAGAGGTTGCCGCTCCCGTTGAAGAGCCCACCGTCCGCGTTGAGGTCAAGCACGATCACGATCCCTCTAAGTTCAAGGGACTTAAGTTCGGCGACAACTACGACGTAGAATAATCATAAAAATCGCAGGTAAGGAGCTTTTTCCTCCTGCTGCAAACACAAATTTTCGCGATCCCGTCAGCTCGATTTTCGGGCTGACGGAATAGTTGTGTATAGGCTTCCTTCTTACGGCTGTTACAGTCGGAAGGAGCAGCGCCCCATGTGGAGATTCCATCAAGCGGGGTAGTATCATTTTTGGAGTGTATGAAAATGTCTCAGGATTACAACGCGACGCTTAATCTGCCGAAAACCGAATTCCCGATGCGCGGCGGTCTGCCTCAGTCCGAGCCCAAGACCTTAGCCCGCTGGGAAGAGGAAAAGGTTTATGATAAGCTGATCGAAAAGAACGAGGGCAAGCCGAAATATGTGCTGCATGACGGCCCTCCTTACGCCAACGGCGATATCCACCTCGGACACGCCCTGAACAAGATCCTCAAGGACTTTATCGTCCGCTATAAGAACATGGCGGGCTTTCAGTCGCCGTTTGTTCCCGGCTGGGATACCCACGGCCTGCCGACCGAGCTGAAGGCGCGTGCCGAAGCCGGTATCAGCTCCTCGGCTGAGATCTCTGTCGTCGAGCTTCGCAAGATCTGCGAAAAGTTCGTCAAGGGCTATGTCAACGACCAGCGCGAGCAGTTCAAGCGACTCGGTATCATCGGCGAGTGGGACGATCCCTATATCACCCTGAACCCGCACTTTGAAGCAGAGCAGATCAAGGTCTTTGCAGAGATGGCGGATAAGGGCTATATCTACAAGGGCTTAAAGCCGGTTTACTGGTGTCCCGAGTGCAAGACCGCGCTTGCAGAGGCGGAGGTCGAGTATTCCGAGGATCCCTGCCATTCCATCTATGTAAAATTCCGCGTGACCGACGACCTGGGCAAATTCTCCGCGATGGGTATCGATCCCGCTAAGGTCAGCTTCGTCATCTGGACGACCACCACATGGACGCTCCCCGCTAACCTTGCGATCTGTGTCGGCCCCCGCTATGAGTATTCCGTCATCAAGTGCGGCGACGAGTATTTCGTCATGGCGACCGATCTGTATGAGAACGCGATGGCGGAGGCGGAGCTCACCGATTATGAGGTCGTCGCGACCATCAAGGGCGCCGAGCTGGAGTATATGAAGACACAGCACCCCTTCCTCGACCGCGAGTCACTTTTGATCGTCGGCGAGCACGTTACGCTCGAAAGCGGTACCGGCTGCGTACATACTGCGCCCGGTCACGGCGTAGACGACTATAACGTCTGCCAGAACTATCCCGAGATCCCCGTCGTATGCCCTGTCGATTCCGACGGCAAGTTGACCGAAGAAGCCGGTCAGTTCGCGGGACTCACCACCGAAGAGGCGAACAAAAAGATCGCGATCTATCTCGAAGAGCACGGTTCGCTCTTCGCGCTCAAAAAGATCATCCACCAGTATCCCCATTGCTGGCGCTGCAAGACGCCGATCCTGTTCCGCGCCACCGATCAGTGGTTCTGCTCGGTCGACGATTTCAAGGATCAGGCGATCGACGCGATCAATACCGTCGAGTGGATCCCCGCATGGGGCAAGGATCGCATCACCGCCATGGTGCGCGACCGCAAGGACTGGTGTATTTCCCGTCAGCGCAAGTGGGGCGTGCCGATCCCGATCTTCTACTGCGCGGATTGCGGCGAGCCCTATGTGGATAAGACCGCAATGCTCGCAGTC
>CACZAW010000109.1 GCA_902779225.1 uncultured Ruminococcus sp.
TCACCGAACACGGCGGCAGTCATTTTTCTTGTGCTAAATCGACTTCAAATTCTTCTTTTGTATACAGGCAGTTCAGGGCTGCAATCATCGCGTTGGCGGTCAGATACTCCGGCAAGCCGAGATCATCCAATATGCGTTTGCGCAAAATTGCAGAGTCCTCTCGCCCGCTGAGTCCGTACTCATAAAAATCCGCTTTCGTGATTGCTCCGTCGGAGGGCTTATCCTCACCGATGATCGTCGCTCCGCTTTTGCGGATCGCTGTAATCAGCGCTTCGCGGTCGATCCCTTCGACGCCGAGCTTACCTTCCTTGGAGGGTTCCGTCTTGCGGCTCTCTTTGCCCTCGATCGTCGGGATGTATGCGTGCTTGATCCGATCATCGGGAACAATTCCGCGCAGAAAATTGCGGATCACAAAGCCGGCGGAGTCGACGTCGGTCATGATCAGGATCCCGCGCTTTGCGGCAATCTGACGGATCAGCGTCTGCTTTTCTTTATCCTTAAAAACGCGAAAGCCGCCGGTATCGATGACAGGGCTTGAAATGACCTGTGACAGCTTGATCTTATCATAACGCCCCTCGACGATCACTGCTTCTTTCAGCTCCAGCTTATTCATCGCTTCTGTCTCCCGCGATCAGCACCAGCTTACAGACCAGCTTCTCGATCTCGGTACGATCGTCGACCGCCTCGGTCACCAATCGCGTCTGGACGTCGATGATCGCGTCGAGGCTTTTTCTCAAAGCGGGCGTCGTGACGGAACGGATCTGTTTGAGCACCTTTGAAAGCACCCACTCGCGCCTGCCATACGAAAAACCGGATGCGATCTGCGCGGTTTTGATACCGGCTTCGGAGCCGACGCGCGCGCGGTACGCGTCAAGATAAGCGTTCGACAGTACCGAACAGATGGTCATTCCGTTCGCGCCGTCATAATACAGCGCAGAAATGGCAGAGAGCGCCTTGTCGGTATTACCGGAAATGATAAAACCGAACAGATCGTAGATGCTCGCCTCGGTGCTTTTCGACACCAAAAGCTCGATCATCTCGGGCGTGATCTCTTCTCCGTCGGCATACGCGGTCAGCTTTTTCATCTCCGTATTGAGGAGGTTCAGATCCTCGCCGACGTATTGGATCAGTGTATGCGCAGTCAGCTCGGTCATCAGGCAGCCGCCCGCCTTCGCCCATTTACAGAGATCGCGTTCGAGCGCCAAGCCGGTTCGGTGCGTCAGCTCCATGCAAACGCCGTTTTTATCCGCGTAGGTGACCAGCTTCTTCATCTGCGCTTTCGCTGTTTTAGAGGTGACCTCCAGCGTCGGAGCAGCGATGATCACCACGGTCATTTCGGGAAGCTGCTTCAAGATCTTCATCAGGGCGTTGAAATCGTCCGCCTTGAGCTTATCGATATCCATATCGGAGATACGGATGACATTATAGCCGCCCATAAAGGGGATCATATCGGCGCAGATGGATATCTCGGAGATATCCGCGTCATTACCGAACACATGATAATTGAAATCATTGATCTCGCCGCCGGTCAGCTTCTTTTCGATCTGCTCGACAGCACGCTTTACCAGCATCTTTTCCTCACCGAAAATCAGATAAACGTTTTTGAATCGTCCCGAGGACAAATGCTTTTTCAGTTCGCTTTCATTCAACATAGCGCACCTCAAAGAAAAATTGTAGTTTCATTATACCAACAGGAGGTTTTGATGTCAATTCAGTTTCAGGTTAACCGAACGGTCAGCCGATGTATAGAGGCTGTTGTAACAAGGGAGCTTTTCTTTCTGCACAGAATCGCTGCACAGGATCAATGTGTCACAGCTCAGCCGCTCGTACGCTTTTGCCGGTTTTGACATCACAATCATGTCGGGATCCCGCATTTGCTCCGGAATACTATCGTACCGGTAGCCTGCCGGGATCAACATGACCGAGCGTTCATGATCGGTCAGATACAGCAGTTCTTTGCCGTTATCCTCTATCGTATTCAGGGTCACGCTGTCGTCCAGGAAAAAGACGGAATCTCCGCCGAAACGCTCCTCCGGTTCATTCTCGACAAATATCTCATCCGTTTCATCATATACCAGATAATGCCGGATATCAAATTCACTGTCAGACATACGGCTGTAATTCATGCGTTCTCTGTTGTTGACACAAACGGCGCTTTGAGCGCTGCCGTAATCATCGGTCAGTCTCATCATCATTTGATACGCCGCGTCGGAATCGCAGTCAAAGCGCAGCATATGGATCCTGCCGCAATAATTGAGGTAGACCGTACAGCCTTCCTTTCCCGCGCAATACGTCAAGGTATTCGTATTCAGTTGGACAACGGTATTGACGATCATCCCGCTCAAAAAGAGGATCGCCGAAAGCAGCGCCGCATATGGCAGTAAACGATATCTTTTGCGCAAAAGATACGCTGTGATCCCGATACACAGCGTCACCGCCGTCCAGACATAGAAATAAACGGATTTGACATGGATATACGCAAAGGGGATCGAAGCGATCGTCTGCACCAAAAATAAAGTCAGTTTTGTCAGACCGTACAGCGGCCAGGATAACAGCAGCGCAAGATATCGCAGCGGCCCCAGATAGCAAAATACGCACACACCCAGCGAAAAAGCCATGATCAGCCAGATCAAAGGATACAGCACCAATGATGACAACAGCGTCATCAGTGAAAAGCCGTTAAAAAGAAAGACTGATAGAGGTATCGCCAGAATATTGGCGGAAAGGCAGACAGATATGAGAGATATCAAATAATTGACGCCTTTGACCAGCCATCCCGTCACCAAATGCGACGGTTTTGTCCGGATGCGCAGTTTTGCGTAGATTGGATCCGCCCATACGATAATGGCGAATGTCGCCGCAAAGGACAGGATCATACCGATATCGCCGCACCCGTAAGGAGTAAAGATAAACGGCATCAAAAATCCCGCGACACCCAAGGAAGTCAGCGAATCGGTCTGCCGCATCGCCCATCTGCCGGTCATCAAAATCAGCATCATGATACCCGACCGCATCACCGACGGTTGAAAACCGGTGATCATCATATAGAGAATGATAACGAGATAGGTCAGCGGATAATAGATATATCGCCGACGAAACAGTTTGCGGAACAGGCCGAGGCTCAGCATACACAGGATCGCAAAATGCATTCCTGATACAACGACGAAGTGCGACGCTCCGACCACACGAAAATCGTCCTTCACGCTTTGATCCAGCGCGTATTTATCACCGATCAAGACAGCGCTGCATAGGCTCGCTTCCGCTTCGGGAAGAAAGGTTTCTATCGCATCGCGCATCGCCTGACGCAGTCGGATCGCGTGATAGTACAACGGCTTATCGTCCTCCTGAGACACAGTATGTCGCAGAGTGAACGCATCCACCGTAATATAGTAGCCTTTTGAGAGATAATAGTTATTCACGGTCGGGATCACATTTGACGTAAAACTGATTTTTTCAAAAGGCTCGATATCGATCGGTCGGTTCGTTTTCAACAGGATCTTTGTATGAACATTCTCGCCGTTGACCGTATCCGTCGTCAGTCGATAATAATACTTTCCGTACTGCTTATAGGTTTCGTCGGTCAGTGTCGCCTCAATATTCTGATCTTCACCGCAGCACGAATCCACAACGGGCTTGACAGCTAAGGCGGTATACGCGAGATTGACGCCGAAAGAGAGCGCTGCCGTCACGACGATCACGATGACACCGATATGCTTGCGTGTCTTTTTAAAGATACAGAGTAATACCGCTGCAACGGCGAACACACCGGCAGTAACGGCTGTGATATTCTCGGGCAAATAAAAAGCGACCGCAAGCGCACAAAAGGTTGTCAGTCCGATGTGTGCTGCGATCCGCTTCATATTATCACCTATTGTTGTTTCGGAATAAAAATAGCTTACTTAGGAAATACCGGTAGTTTTTCGAGGAAGATGATATCGTCTCTGTCTGCGGCTTGTCCCTCTGCGAGCACCGCCGCCTTGCCGACGATATTTCCGCCCGCTTTTTCGACCAGCAGTTCGATCGCCTTTAGGCTCTCGCCGGTAGAGATGACGTCGTCTACGATCAGGACGCGCCTGTCCTTGAGCTTATCGGCGTCATCCATGCCGAGAAACAGCGTCTGCTGGCTTAATGTCGTGATGGATCTCACATTGACGCTGATGGGGTCGGGCATATATACCTTGACTCCCTTTCGTGCGACAACATATTCACGACAGCCCTGACGAGCTATCTCATATCCGAGGGGGATGCCTTTTGCCTCGGCGGTGATCACGATATCATGCTCCGGCACGATCTTCAGCAGCGCCTCGGCGCATTTTTCGGTGATCTCCACATCGCCGAACATAATAAAAGCAGCGATATCCAAATCATCGTTTACCGCGCACAGCGGCAGCTCACGCTCACAGCCGGCGATTGTCATCTTATAAGTTTTTGCCATAGTTTTACCCTTCTAGTTATTGATGAAATATTCTTTTCAAGGCTTGATACAAGCGGCGAGTTCACACGATCTTCTCGTCCAGTTTTTTGCCGCCGAGCAGATGAAAATGAAGATGCTTGACGGTCTGACCGCCGTCCTCACCGCAGTTGTTAATGATTCGATATCCGTTTCTTAAGCCGAGTTCAGCCGCTACACGCGGGATCACCGAGAAAACATGAGCAACGATATCACTATTGCTTTCATCCAGATTGTCCGCGCTGGGGATATGATCCTTCGGGATGAACAGCACATGAACAGGCGCCTGAGGGCTCAGATCCTTGATAGCGATGATACGACGATCCTCATAGATGCGGGTCGACGGGATCTCTCTGTTAACGATTTTGCAAAAAATACAATTCTCCATGTGTACGCCTCCTTATAATAAAACAAAAAGAATGGTTTCGAATGAATCTTCCATCCATATTCTATACTGCTTACACCTATTAGTCAAGTGAAAGAAGCAAAAAAGAAAGGGGCATAAGCCCCGATCTTGATAATTAATAATAACGACGTCTGTGGCGCTGCACCTCGCGCTTTTTGCGTCTTGCTTTGCTGACAACAAAAGCGACAATCACGATGACAACCACAGCCGCTACGGCAAATACGATGATAATAACCAGCTTGATCGTATTCTCGGTATCCGACTTTGCCTGCTGTTCCGACTTTGTCGCACCGTCGATACTTGCAGAAGCGCACAGCTCGGCTGTCGCGACCTTTTCGCCGTTATAATAAACGTCGACATTTCCGATCACGCTGCCCTGATTTACGGGCGCCGTCACGTTTTCGGGTATATCTGTCTGCGTCTTCACCAGCTCGGGCTTATATCCGGCAGGAAGCAGCGCGCGGATCTCCTCACGCGGCACCAGATCAAGGGTCGTGTTGTCCTTTGTATTTTCAACATCGATATTTGCGACTACCTCGGATGTTGAAAAAACGACTTGACTTGAGATATTGCCGAACGCCCAGTCATAGAGGGCAGCCGAATCCTTCATGGCATAGTTGACGTCTTCCTCATAGGAATACGCCGCGCCCAGATCGACGCAAAGGTATGTATAGCCGTCATTCTCGGCTGTAGTGACAAGGCATCTGCCCGCTTCATCGGCAAATCCGGTCTTAATACCCTTGGCATAGGGATAATAATAATCGCCGTTATGGCCGTTCTGATCGATCATATAGTTAGTGGTAACGATCGGATCCTTAAAGCCTTCCGGGGTGTACTTTACGGTATTGCTGATCTCGGCAAAGTCCTTTACGTTCAAAGCAAACTTGGTGATAGTCGCCAGATCGCGCGGTGTGGAATAATGATCGGGATCGATCAGGCCGTGGGGATTGACAAAATGCGTATTCGCGCAACCAAGCTCCGCCGCTTTATTATTCATCTGCTTGACAAATGCATCGACATTACCCTCGCCGACGAAATTTGCAAGCACCAAAGCGGCGTCGTTGCCGGAGGGCAGCATCAAACCGTAAAGCAGATCCTTGACGGAAAAGCTCTCGCCGATATGATCCTTCAGACCCATGACCGAGCTTTCGGGATCCAGATCAGCTAATGCCTCTTCGGTGATCTCAACCTTGGTGTTGTCAAAATCAGAAATATTCTCCGATACAATGATATACGTCATGATTTTAGTCGTTGACGCAGGATACATCTTTTCATCGGCGTTTTTCTCATAAACAACGATGCCGGTATTCAGTTCTTCCATATAGATGCCGGTACCGACAGTCTCTATATTACAGCCGTAGTCGAGCGCAGACGCCGACACAGCGGTCAAGACGACCAGCAGTAATACCGCGCACAAAGAAATAATCCTTTTCATGCTCTTTCCCCTATCAGTTCTGTTTTTGTTCATTCTTTTGTTTTGCCTTGATCTTCTTTTCCTGTCCGGCAAACAAGCGTTGGATATTGGCATGGTGCATGATAATGATCATAACGCCGATGGCTA
>CACZAW010000110.1 GCA_902779225.1 uncultured Ruminococcus sp.
ATCGGCATCGTTGACGACGTCACCGACCTCTCTCTGCCCGAGGAGCCCGCTCCCAACACCGCGGCGGAAGGCACCATCGAGTGCAAGTTCTGGGGTCTCGGCGGCGACGGTACTGTCGGCGCGAATAAGGACTCCATCAAGATCATCGGCGACCATACCGACAAGTATGTTCAGGCGTACTTCCAGTATGACTCCAAAAAGACCGGCGGTATCACCATCAGCCATCTGCGCTTTGGCGATAAGCCCATCAAGTCCCCGTACTACATCAACAAGGCTGACTTCGTAGCCTGCCATAATCCGTCCTATATCCTCAAGGGCTATAAGATGGTTCAGGACGTCAAGCCCGGCGGCGTATTCCTGATCAACTGCCAGTGGACTCCCGAGGAGCTCAACTCTCACCTGAACGCTGAGACAAAGCGCTTTATCGCCAAGAACAACATCCAGCTTTACACCGTAAACGCGATCGACATCGCCGCTGAGATCGGTCTGGGCAAGCGTACCAACACCGTTCTCCAGAGCGCGTTCTTCTCCCTCTCCAAGGTTCTGCCCGAGGCTGAGGCTATCGGCTACATGAAGGAGAAGGCTCAGAAGTTCATGAAGAAGGGCAAAGAGATCGTCGAGATGAACGAGAAGGCGATCGACGCCGGCGCTTCCGCATATGTCAAGATCGACGTACCCGCTGACTGGGCTGACGCTGCCGACAACACTGTCGCTGAGGCGTCCAAGGGCCGTGAAAAGCTCGTCAAGCAGGTCGACAACATCATGTTCCCGGTCGGCAAGATGGACGGCGACAGCCTGCCCGTATCCGCCTTCATGGATCATGCGGACGGTACCTTCGAGCAAGGCGCTTCCGCATTTGAGAAGCGCGGCGTAGCCGTTCTGGTTCCCGAGTGGAACGCCGAGACCTGTGCGAAGTGTAACCGCTGCGCATTCGTCTGCCCGCACGCGACTATCCGTCCCTATGCGCTGAGCGACGAAGAGGCAGCTGCGGCTCCCGAGCAGACCAAGATCGCTCCCAAGCCCGTTGTCAAGACCAACTACAAATACACCCTCGCAGTATCTCCCTTCGACTGCATGGGCTGCGGCGTCTGCGTAGGCGTCTGCCCGACCAACTCTCTGACCATGGTTCCCAGAGAATCTCAGGACGACCAGCAGGCAGTATTCGATTACTGTGTTGCCAACGTTACCGAGAAGCCCGAGACCACCGCAAACATGAACCTCATCGCCAGCCAGTACAAGCAGCCGCTGCTTGAATTCTCCGGCTCCTGCGCAGGCTGTGCCGAGACCTCTTATGCGCGTCTGGTCACCCAGCTCTTCGGCGACAGAATGTATATCTCCAACGCGACCGGTTGCTCCTCTATCTGGGGCGGTCCTGCCGCTACATCTCCTTACACCGTCAACAAAGAAGGCCACGGTCCTGCATGGGCGAACTCCCTGTTCGAGGACAACGCTGAGCACGGTCTCGGTATGTATCTCGGTCAGAAGGCGATCCGCAGCAGACTGATCGACGAGGTCAAAGAGGTCGCCGCTGATGCTCGTGCATCCGAAGAGCTCAAAGAGGCTGCTGCCGAGTATCTCGCAACCCTGGAAGACGGCGAGAAGAACGGCGCTGCGACTAAGGCTCTCGTCGCTGAGATCGAAAAGATCGCCGACCAGTGCCCGCACGCTAAGGACATCATCGAGAATAAGGAATACCTCTCCAAGAAGAGCGTATGGATCTTCGGCGGCGACGGCTGGGCATATGATATCGGCTTCGGCGGCGTTGACCACGTTCTCGCAACCGGCGAAGACGTCAACATCATGGTCTTCGATACCGAGGTTTACTCCAACACCGGCGGCCAGGCTTCCAAGGCTTCCAACATCGGTCAGGTAGCACAGTTCGCCGCCTCCGGTAAGTCGATCCAGAAGAAGTCCCTCGCCGACATCGCTATCTCCTACGGCTACATCTATGTTGCTCAGATCGCGATGGGCGCCGACATGAACCAGACCCTCAAGGCGATCCGCGAGGCCGAGGCTTATCCGGGCCCGTCCCTGATCATCGGCTATGCTCCCTGCGAGATGCACTCCATCAAGGGCGGCATGCAGAACTGCCAGAAGGAAATGGCGCGTGCCGTAGCCTGCGGCTACTGGAACAACTTCCGCTTCGATCCTCGCCTCAAGGCTGAGGGCAAGAACCCGTTCATCCTCGACAGCAAGGCTCCGTCAGAGTCTTACCGCGACTTCATCATGAACGAGGCTCGTTACAGCTCGCTGACCCGCTCCTTCCCCGAGAGAGCAGAAGAGCTCTTCCAGAAGGCTGAGGATACCGCGGCTGCCCGCTATGAGACCCTCACCGAGCGCGCGAAATAATCCGAGCGTCATCAAATAACCGCCGCAAGGCATGACAAAGCCCCCGAACCGATCGGTTCGGGGGCTTGATTTCTTTCCATATTTATTGTAAAATAAGGGATAGTCTAATAATATTGGTTTCTTCTTTCTATTGAAAACCAGTATAAAACCCGATGATCATTCATCAGATTGGAGTATACATATGAAAAAATTATTGGCTATCCTGCTCGCGGGCGCGATGATGTTCGCACTGACCGGCTGCTTCGGCGGCTCCTCTTATCAGGTCAAAAACGCGACCTCCGACGAAGAAGCGGCAGATATCAGCGCGAAGGATTACAAAAAGGATTTTGACGGTCTGCAGCAGTATCTGCTCGACAAGGGCTATATCTACAAGTTCCTCTACGACGAAAATAATACCGAGAAGCCCAGACAGGCGATGACCAGCGAGGTCTACGCAGACGTCATCGGCGCAAACGACGGCATCCGCTACTATTTCCCCGACGGCAAATCCTTTATTGAGATCTACGATTACAGCGGCAAGCAGAACGACACCGCCAAAGAGGTGCTTGCCGAAATCAAGGAGAACGGCAAGTTCAAGCCGATCGAAGCCGGCGACGAACTGACCGGCGTTATCTCCGAGAGCGGAAAGTATCTCATCATCTACAACCCTAAAAACAAGTACGATTACGACAAGATTACCGACGAACTGAAAAACTGGTAAGATTCAGTGGTCAGTGGTCAGTGATCAGTGGTCAGAATGATAGAAAAAGCAAATTCCCTTTATGAATCAACTATGAAAACAAAGAACTTAGTCTTATGCGCCGTGTGCGCGGCGATCACCTGTGTGCTGGCGCCGATTGCGATCCCGATCGCAGGCATGGTTCCGATCACCCTCGCAACCTTTGCCGTCATGCTGTCGGGCGTCCTGCTCGGCGGACGTTTGGGCGCTCTCAGTCAGGTGATCTATCTGATCATCGGCGCGGTCGGCGTTCCGGTCTGCGCCGGATATACACCCGCCCTGCCGAAGCTGCTGGGCCCCACCGGCGGCTATCTTGTCGGCTATATCCCGCTCGCATTCATTTGCGGCGCGGTCTACAGCAAATGGGGCAAAAACAACCGCGGCGCGAAAAAATACGCCGCTATGCTGAGCGGTATGCTCATCGGCACCGTCGTGCTGTACGCCTTCGGCACAGCATGGTTCTGTATTTTGAACCACGTCGGCGTGTTCTACGCGCTGGGTCTGTGCGTCGTGCCGTTCCTGCCCGGCGACGCGGTAAAGATCGCAGTCGTCATGCTCCTCGCACCGCAGCTCGAAAAGGCGATCGCAAAGCTGCCCGATCATACGCTTTCCCGCCGCGCCGAAAAAACAAAATAACCATTCAAAAAACGCGCCTCCGGGATCAAACTCGGAAGCGCGTTCTTTTTACTGCAAAGGTAACAGAAAAGCGCTTCCGTGACGAAAGCGCTTTTTATGCGATTATCTTATATCAAAAATCAAACGACTCGGGGGATTCCTCCGCGGGAGCTGCGGGGGCTGCGGACGCCTCTGCTTCCGCCTCCTGGATCTTCGCCTGCTCGGCGGCGATCATTTCCTCCAGCTCGGAAGAGACCTCACGCTCTGCAGCGACTTCCTCGACAGCTTCGGCGGGTGCATCGACCTTTGCCTGTTCTTCGGCGAGGATCTGTTCGACCTCGGCTTCAGCCTCGGCGTCTAAGGAATCCTCCGCCTCGTCAACGATATCGTTCCCCTTATCCTTAAGTCCGGCGACATATTCCTTTGCCTTTTGACCCAGCTCGGCGCTCTTTTCCTTAGCCGCCTTAGCGGTAACGGACGCCTTCTCGGCGACGATCTTCTTGATCTTTTCCGTATTCTCCGTGCAGAGCTTTGTTTCGTTCTGCAGGTTCACAAGCTCCATGTATTTCAGCGACGCCTTGCTGATGCGCTCGGAGGTTGTATCAATGACGGCGCAGATCGCCTCGTTCTCGGCAGAAGCGTTCTCGCGCATATTCTCATAGAAGAAACGTCCCAGCTCGATATACGCCTGATCTCTGGTGGCGGAATCGGTCTTGATGACCTTTTTGATATAATTGAGCTGACTTCTGATGCGATTTTTTTCGGCGACGACCGCCGCAAGCTCCGATACGGTGTCAACGGTAAAATCAACGCCGGACTTGATGCTTTCCATAATAGCCATAACAGTACCTCCGTAGAATATATCCTTGTACCCTTATATTATCGCAGAAAACGCACAGAAAATCAATAACATTTTGCAAATGCGCGATAAATAATTTGCATTTCCGGGAAATTGTGGTAATATAAAAGGAGTGAGCAGTGATCGGCGGTCAGTGATCAGTATCAAACTGCTTTGTTCGGAGGAAGTTATGTCAAACGTTATCTCTAAAGAAGTCAGCTGTCCCAAGTGTAACCATACCGGTTCGGCGCACTTATATATCAGCATCAACGCGACCAACGATCCCCAGTTCCGCGATGATCTGCTGTCGGGCAAGCTGCTCGACTATACCTGCCCCAACTGCGGCTATACCGGAAGATATACCTATCCGCTGTTATACAACGATATGAAACACCGCTTTATGGTATACCTGATCCCCGAGATCGACCGCTTTCAGCTGGAGGATCGTTCCCTTGAGGACGACTACCGCAATCTGAAAGGGATCCGTAAACGACTTGCCGCCGACTTCAATTCACTCAAGGAAAAGATCTTCATTTTTGAATCGGGTCTTGACGATATGGCGGTCGAGCTGACAAAATACGCCGTCTCGGCGATGGTAGCCAAAAAGCATGACCTCAGCTTTATATCCGAGGGATATCTCTCGATGTATAACCGCGAGACCAACACCATCGGCTTTACCTACTTTATCGGCGAGGATAACGAGCCCTTTGTCCAGTCTGCGCGGCTGGAGATCTACCGAAAAAGCCTGAAGATCGTCGAGGCGATCTGCGCCAACGACAAGAAGCTCTCCGGCTTTATCAAGATCGACCGTGAATGGGCGGAAAACACCCTCTTCCGCTACAAGCGCATCAAAAATAACGAATAAAAAGACGGGGCTATCGCATTATGATGAATAGCGATAGCCCCTGACTTGTGTCATCCTGAGCAAAGCGAAGGATCTTTCAGTGCAATTCATCCGATTATGTTACACCTATCAGGTGTCATCTGACGGAAAATCGAGCACTTTCAGATTCTTCGGCGACGCCTCAGAATGACATTTTTTATTTTGCGACAACCCTTTTTAATCGGTTGAGATTGCCACAGCCCTAAAGGGCTTCGCAATGACAATTCAGAATAAAAAGATCAGCGTTTCCGTACATCCGGAAACGCTGTTTTTTAATATAAGGCGGGTTCGCCGATGCTGCCGGGATCCCCGTAATCCGCCAGCTTCCGCTGGATCGCCGTCGCATCGAGGATACTCAGCGCTTCATCGCCTGTTTTTGAGCGGACGACCATCCGGTCGGCGTCTTCTGTGGGATACTCGGCAAGATAGCGCTGGATATGCGTCGCGTCAAGAACCGTCACGAACAGATCATTGTCGGAATCTCCGACGAGATAACAGCCGAATTCATCGTGCAGCCAGAAGTTGCGCGCAGTCAGCCATTCGCGCAGATAGGCGATGTTTTCCTCATAGGTGGCAAGCGGCTTTTTCTGCACGTTGACCCACCATTTCGCGACGTTCCAACCCGCGTCGGAATAATTGCGGGCAAAGATATCGCCGTAATCCCCGAGCAGCGCGTCGATCACGCCGTCGTCGTCGCAGATCGCCCTGACGTCGCCGAAATGCTGCCGGTAAAGCTCTCTGACCTCCTGACGGAACCAGTCATACGCGCACAGATATTTGAACAGATGGCAGTCGGCGGCATAAAGTCCCGTCGGATCGGCTGCCATCCTGCCTTTTTCGCTCAGATCCCGGTTGGAGTTGCCGAGCGAAAGATCATAGTCCCACGCAGGCCCTGCATAGAGCTTGCCGCCTTTGTAATAGAAGAAAACCGAACTGAAATCAAAATCGACGGTCTTGCACAATTCGTTCAGCAGATAAAAGCGGGCGAAGGAGG
>CACZAW010000111.1 GCA_902779225.1 uncultured Ruminococcus sp.
ATCTTTATATTCAATAATTCATTCATGACCAAAGGCTGCCGCAAAATCTTTCGATTTGCGACAGCCCCCTCTTTTCTCTCCGTGACAAATCTCATTGATTAAAGCAACGCCGCAGGACTCACGGCATTTGCCCGGCTTTCCGCACTGAATCATGCGGTGTTGCCTTAAACTTTTATAACATTGCTTCATTTGGATCTGCCCGCTGACCGCATATTGTATTTGCACGAATATCGGACATTGACTCCGCGACTTCCGACTTCTGCGGAATCAAACAAATAAAACAAAAAGTTAACACTTTAAAAAAATTGTATTTTCCTCTTGAGTTTTGTACATAATTATGCTATAATAATATACAAAGAAAGGAGCTGAAAGTTATGCCTCAAATCAGACCGATCACAGACCTGCGCAACACTAACGAGATATCCGAGCTTTGTCACGCTAAAAAAGAGCCTGTTTTTATTACAAAAAACGGTTACGGAGATTTGGTTGTGCTGAGCATAGAAGCATACGAAGAATTGATAGATACTCTGCAAGCCGACGCCGCAATCAGAGAGTCGGAGCAGGAGCTTGAAAACGGCGGTGAACTTGTTGACGCGCGTGAAGCGTTATCCTCACTGAGGAGAAAGTACAGCCTATGAAGTACACAGTTAAGCTGTATCCCCGGGCGTACCGTGATTTGGACGAGATCTACTCTTATATCGCGTTAAACCTGACCGAACCCGAAACGGCGAATAAAATGATATCCGCTTTGGAAGAAGCTGTTTACAGCTTGGAGCAGTTTCCCGAGCGCGGCAGTATTCGCCGCACAGGAGCTTTTGCTAATCAGGATTACCGCCAGATATTCGTCAAAAACTACACGATCATTTATCGCGTACACAAGGAAAAACAAGAGGTGCATATCGTAACGGTGCGCTATGCGCCGAGTCAATTTTAACACAAAAACATAAAAGCACAGGGGCAGTGACACACTACTCCTGTGCTGAATTTATCGTATAGGTTGTGAAAAGGGCACAGTTAATCTGTGCTGTGCTGTGCTGTGCTGTGCTGTGCAAGTGTAGCGCATCATCATCGCCGTGTCAAGCCCTCTCAGTAAACAATATATATTTATTGTAATACAATTATAGTTAAATTACAAGAGATTTTTCGGCTTTTTCTGTACTCTAAATAAAGCATTCGATAAGATATCAGCGAAGATTTTTTGCAATCAACAGCAAAAACTTTACTTTTTAATAAGTTTATGCTATAAAGTGTGCAAAGCAGGGAATACTGATTGCAGTACTAAACAAGGAGGGCTCCGAATAATCCAATCTCATACACTTAAGGCGTGCGTCGCGAATTGTGCGGTATTGCCATAGATCAGCAACAGTAAAAGGTTCTTCGTAACAGAAAATAAAAGCCTCACTGTTTTTTGCTTTAAAGTATTGAATTATTCTTCAATCTATGTTATGATACAAGCACAAAATTACTGATACGATTTTGATACTAAGAGAAGTGAAAACAAGTGTAATTAGAATATTTGTTCGATAAAAAGCATCTTTTTATATGGTGATTCACTTCATTCAAAGACGTATTTTTTCCAACTAAGCGAGTGGGAGTAAACTGACAGTTTATTCTGAATCAAAATTCAGCAGGCAGTGTAACAGCTGCCTGCTTTTTTAAAGCAGGAATCACGGCGCGGCGGAGGCAGCCGCTACCTGTGATCATGCGTGTAAAAACCGGAAAGAGAGGAAAGAACATGAAAAATCGGAAAAGATTATTGAGTATCGCGGCGCTTATAATGGCGGTGATCCTGTTGATCGGATCAGTCCCGGTGACTGCCGCTGCCGGTGCGGAGAGAAAGTATACAGAGAAGGAGATCGACGCCTATCTGTTCAACATGAAGAATACCGAAAAGCTGAAATGCCTGATCTATGACGATATGCCGTCGATGCCCTACATCAACGTAACGGACTACCTCTTTAGGGTCACAGAAACTCAGTTCCCGATCTCTGAAGACGGAAACGGAGTATATACCGTGACAAGTCCGACGGAAAAAACAATGGTGATCGACACCGTGAAGGATACCGTTCATTTCGACGCGTTTGAAAACTTCTTTCCCAGTCAGGCTGCCGACGCAGACGACGACGGTCCCGAAGGGTATTATGTAAAAGATTTCAAGCTCAACGTCGAAGGCACACAGAATGCGGTCGATCTGGATCTCGGCAAATATCAGATCGATATCACCGCAGTCAACGGCACGGTATATTTCCCGCTGGCTACGCTCAGCGACCTGTTCGCAGACACCTTCCTCACTGCGGCGTATGTGGGCGGCAAGATCTACTTTATGCAGGAATGTACCGCATATTTCGACGATTCCGAGCTTTATCAGACAACGCCGCGCAGCGCCGATATGATCGACTTTACCTATCGCGACCTGTGCTTTGTCCTAGACAACCTTTTCGGTTATCCGCCGAAGTCGGAGCTGGGTCAGCAGATCATCGAGAACGACGGCTTTGACGGCTTTATGAGCAACACCGAGTTCGGCAATACTGTCAAGCCGCTGTTGATGTCCGAGAGCATCATCGATTACTATACCGGTCTGGTACTGATCGACAGTATGCTGGATGACGGCGGTCACAGCAGTCTGAGCAACAAATACACAAAGGAGCTGCTGGCGGATAAGCCCTCTCCGTTTGCCGAGGCGGTCAACGCGATGCTGGAAAGCAGCGATGGTCCCAATGCTGCCGCGATCGCACAGAACGTCAAGGATTCTGTGGAACACGAAGAATCCTCCGAACAGCTCGGCAAAATCAGAACAGAGGCGCTGAGCAAATATGAGCTCGTCAAGAAGTGGACGGATCATGACGACAGCGATAAAGACCCTTACGCTCAGCTTTTCATGGCGGATGATACGGCGATCTTCTTGTTTGACGAGTTCGAGGATGAGGCCGTTCCCGCCTTTAAGTGGTCGCTGGATTACGCCAAGGAAAAGGGCGCCAAAAACTTCCTTATCGACCTTTCGCTGAACACCGGCGGCTCCAGCGCCGTGTTGATGTATATCCAGTCCATCATAACCGGAAAGAGCGATACCTATGTGAAGAATATGCTCAACGGCAACTTCATCCATCAAACATCGATCATCGACAGAAATCTCGATAAAGTCATTGATGAAAAGGATAACGAGCTGAAGTACGACTTCCGTTTCGCGATAATCACCTCACATCACGCCTTCTCCTGCGCCAACTACCTTCCCTGCCTGCTGCAGGAGTCACAGATCCCCATTGTCGGCGAGGCAAGCGGCGGCGGTACCTGCTTTATTTTGAAGATGAACTCACCCACTTCGCTGCCCTATACGATCTCGGGCTACAAGATGATGGTCGACGAAAAGGGCAACACTGTTGAGAGCGGCGCAAAGCCGGATTATGAGTCCGTTACCGTCGATGCGAAGGGCAACGCCGATTACTCGAAGCTTTATGACGTCGGCGCGATCCGCTCTTTCCTCGACGAGTATTACTCGAAGGTCACCCCGACCATGGCGGCTCCGGTTGCCGCCGCAGCGAGCAGCGCAAGCGCAGCGTCGATCGGTAATATCCTGCTGATCGTGATCCCCGTCGTATTGGCGGTGGTTGTGATCGCAGTCGTGATCCTGATCGGCGTAAAACGCCGCAAAAAGCCCGTCGTTACCGACGATACCGACGAAACCGTCGATTCCGAGTAAACCTTTTCAATCGTAAAGCGACATAAGATAAGAGCTAACTGATTCGCGTTGAATCAGTTAGCTCTTTTTGCTGTATACTATTGCATTCTATTTCAGCCGATGTTTTTTGCGGGCGTAAAAATCCTTCGTTTCCTTAGCCGTAACTCCTGCAAGGAAGCACAGCGCGACAAGGTTCGGGAACGCCATCAGGCTGTTGAAAACGTCCGCGATATTCCACACCGCTGCGACGGTCAGATACGGGCCGATCAGCACCGCGAGGATATACAGCACGCGGTAGGTCATGATCATTCCCTTTTTGCCGCCCGAAAGATATTCAAGGCATCTCTCGCCGTAGTAGTTCCAGCCCAGTATCGTCGTAAACGCAAAGAAGATCAAACACAGCATCAGGATGAATGCCGAGATATTCTTGTCGAACGGCAGACCGTGCTGCCACGCGTAGGTGGTGACGTCAACGCCCGCCAGCTTCTCGCCGGTAACTTCGGGGTTCCACGCGCCGGTGATGACGATGGAAAGACCCGTCATCGTGCAGATAACGATGGTGTCGATAAAGGTGCCCGTCATGGTGACAAGACCCTGCCTTGCGGGATCCTTAGTCTTAGCAGAAGCCGCCGCGATCGGCGCAGAGCCGAGACCCGCCTCATTCGAAAAGATGCCTCTGCCGACGCCCTTCTGGATGATGGTCTTGATCGCCAGACCGGTGATCGCGCCGCCGACAGCGGACGGATCGAACGCGCCGACAACGATCTGTTTGAGCGCGTTCGGGATCGCCTGATAGTTGACGAAAAGGATGATCAGCGCAAAGAGAACATAGGTTGCCGCCATAAACGGCACGATGACCTCGCTGACCTTGGCGATGCGTTTGATGCCGCCGATGATGACCAGCGCGGCAAATAAGGTGACCGCAAGACCCGCGATCACGGTCGTCCATGTGTAGCTTGTGCCGCCGATCGTGAAAGCGACCGCCGACTGCGCCGGATCAAAGAACGCCGCCGCCGCTGATGTGATGCCGTTGATCTGCGTGATCGTGCCGATTCCCATCAAGCCTGCGAGCGCACCGAAAACGGCAAAGCTCTTTGAGAGCCATCTGTATTTTTTGCCCATTCCCAGCTCGATATAGTAGAACGGACCTCCGAGAAAATGTCCTTCTTTCATTTTTCTGCGGTATTTGATCGCGAGAACGCCCTCGGCATACTTGGTCGCCATCCCGAAGAACGCCGCGATCAGCATCCACAGCAGCGCGCCGGGGCCTCCGGCACAGATCGCCGTCGCTACGCCGACGATGTTTCCCGTACCGATGGTAGCGGACAGCGCCGTACACAGCGCGCCGAACGAGGTCACCTCTCCGTCGCCGTCCTCTTCGTTTTTGACCATATACTTGAGCGCCTTGCCCAGACACCGAACCTGCACGAACCGGGTCCGGATCGTCAGATAAACGCCTACGCTCAAAATCAGCACCATCAGCATAACGCCGATGATGTTGTCGTTGACAAATATGATGACGTCTTCAAAATTCATGTGCTTCACCGTCGCAAAAAGTGTATCGTTACAAGTTTACCATATCCTGTGCAGAATCGCAACCGATTTTTCTTTATGACTTCTGTCTTGCATATTATTGATAACTATGCTAAAATAGCTCTGTATATGAATGAAACACAGGTGATCAAATGACCTATCAACAGGATAAGATCCGCAACTTCAGCATCGTAGCGCATATCGACCACGGCAAGTCGACCCTTGCCGACCGGATCCTCGAGCTGACCCAGTCTGTCGCGGTACGCGATATGGAGGATCAGCTGCTCGACGATATGGACCTCGAGCGCGAGCGCGGCATCACGATCAAAAGTCACGCCGTGACCCTGGAATACCAGGCGGACGACGGCGAAACCTATCAATTCAACCTGATCGACACCCCCGGCCATGTCGACTTCAACTACGAGGTCAGCCGCTCCCTGGCGGCGTGCGAGGGCGCGATCCTGGTCGTCGACGCGTCGCAGGGCATCGAAGCCCAGACCCTCGCCAACACCTACCTTGCCGTCGACGCCGGCTTAGAGATCGTGCCGGTTGTCAACAAGATCGACCTCCCCTCCGCCGAGCCCGAGCGCGTGATCCGCGAGATCGAGGACGTCATCGGCATCCCCGCCGAGGACGCGCCCTGCGTATCGGCAAAGGCAGGTATCAATATCCGCGCGGTGCTCGAGAAGATCGTCACCGATATCCCCGCTCCCGAGGGCGATATCAACGCCCCGCTGCGCGCGATGATCTTCGACTCCATCTACGACAGCTACAAAGGCGTCATCATCTATGTGCGTCTGAAAGAGGGTCAGATCCACGTTGGCGACGAGTTCAAGCTCATGGCGACCGGCTCCACCTTCAACGTCGTCGAGTGCGGCTATATGCGCGCGACCTCCCTCGAACCCCGCGAGGGACTGTATGCCGGCGAGGTCGGCTACATCACCGCCTCCATCAAGAGCCTGCAGGACGCACAGGTCGGCGACACCGTCACCCTGACGAAGAATCCCGCCGAAATGCCCCTGCCCGGCTACCGCAAGGTACAGTCGATGGTATTCTGCGGTATCTATCCCGTCGACGGCGCGCGCTACGGCGATCTCCGCGACGCACTGGATAAATTAAAGCTCAACGACGCCTCCCTCATTCAGGAGCGTTTGGAACGCGAATACAATCTCGATCTGATCACCACCGCGCCCTCGGTCAACTACCGCATCACCCTCACCGACGGCACGACCGAGATGATCTCAAACCCCACCAACTATCCCGATCCCGGCATCATCGCCTCTGCCGAGGAGCCTGTCACCGACGCCCACATCTACTCCCCCGCCGATTACGTCGGCAATATCATGGAGCTGTGTCAGGATCGCCGCGGCACCTTTATCGGCATGGATTATATCGACGCCGACCGCGTCGATATCCACTATGAGCTGCCGCTCGCCGAGATCATCTACGATTTCTTCGACACCTTGAAGAGCCGCACCCGCGGCTACGCCTCCTTCGACTATGAGTTCAAGGAGTACCGCGAGTCCAAGCTCGTCAAGCTGGATATCATGCTCAACGGCGAGGTGGTCGACGCGCTGTCGTTCATCATCCACGCCGACAAGGCGTATCCCAGAGCGCGAAAGATGGCGGAAAAGCTCAAGGAGAACATCCCGCGCCAGCTTTTTGAGGTGCCGATCCAGGCGTGCATCGGCGGCAAGATCATCGCCCGCGAGACCGTCAAGGCGATGCGCAAGGACGTCCTCGCCAAGTGCTACGGCGGCGACATCAGCCGTAAGAAGAAGCTGCTCGAAAAGCAGAAGGAAGGCAAAAAGCGTATGCGCCAGCTAGGCTCCGTCGAGGTGCCGCAGGAAGCCTTCATGGCGGTACTGAAACTGGACACAGATTAATTAGTAATTAGAAATGAGGAATGAGGAATTAAATTAAGAGTAGGAAAAAACGGATAATCCATCTGCGCTATGATTCTTATCTATTGCTTTGTCGATAGATAATAGGAATCAGGTGAGGACAGCGTCCTCCCGCAACTCCTAACTCCTAATTCCTAATTCCTAACTATACCGGAGGTATGCACTATGCCTGACGATATCTCAGGTGCAAAAAAAGAAAAGTCATTTATGGAGCGACTCTTCGGCTCCAAGGACGCCGATCAACAGCAGGCGGAAACCGAAGAAGAGATCCTCTCCCTCGTCGAAGAAGGACAGGAAAAGGGACTCATCGAGGACGACACCAAGAACATCATCGAAAACGTCTTTGACTTTGACGACACCGTCGCCTATGAGATCATGACCCACCGCCGCGATATGACCTCCCTCGAGGATACCGACGATCTGGAAGAGGTCGTCGCGACCGCGATCGCATCCGGTCATTCGCGCATCCCCGTCTGGCACGACGATATCGACAACATCGTCGGCGTTCTGTACGTCAAGGATCTGCTCAAATACGTCGGCAAGCCCGCGCCCGCCGACTTCAAGCTGCGTGCGCTGCTGCGCCCGGCGATGTTCGTCCCGCGCACTAAGGATTGCCGTTCGCTGTTCGCGCTGATGCAAAAGCACCGCACCCAGATCGCGGTCGTTGTGGACGAGTACGGCGGCACCGAGGGCATCATCACCCTCGAGGATCTGATCGAGGATATCCTCGGCAACATCCGCGACGAGTATGACGATGAAGAGGACGAGATCCGCCGCCTTGACGACGGCAGATATACCGTCGACGGCTCCACCTCGCTGGAGGACGTTGAGGAGCTCACCGGCGTCAACCTGAGCGAAAGCGACAGCGAGACCGTCGCAGGCTTTATCCTCGATAAGCTGGGCAGGATCCCATCGTCCGACGAACAGCCTTTTGTCGAATCCGACGGACTGCGCTTTACCGCACTGAGGACCGATGATCGGCGTATTCTGGAGGTTTTGATCGAAAAAATCTGAGATTCCTCGCAGAATTCACATATTATTCACGCCGATCCTGAATATATGTCAATTTTGTAATTGATTTTTCAAGAAGATTTGATATAATATGTATTGTTATCGGAATATCTAAACTGGAGGAAAAATAATATGAAAAGAATAATTGCTTTATCTTTAGCAGTTCTGATGATCGCTGCGCTGTTTTGCGCCTGCGGCGAAAAGAAAGACGAGGCAAGCAGCAGCGATGCAGCTGCAAAAACCGTAAAGACTGTTATTGCTCCCGCTGACGACGACGGCACTGCTGAAAAGTATGCTAAAAACGTCACCACCGACAGCAACGGCAACAAAGTATACGAATTTGATTCCAATTCCTATAGTGAGTACACCCGCAATCACAACAACAAGGTATCTGCTTCGATCACTCAGGATATTATCAAAGCGCATGATACCGGTTTCGGTCAGTATTGCTACATCAATGATGATAAGAAGGCAGTCATCATAGGCGTCAACCCCGGTAAGTATGACGAAGCGTCCGCCAAAAAGGAAGCTTCCTCTCTCGCAGAGAAATCCTTTGCCTACTTCAAGGGTCTTACAGAGGTTCCCAAGACCATCAGCGTCCAGTATGTCAACGCAAACGACCAGAACGAGGTCTACGGCAGCTTCGAATTTGAAGTAAAATAATCAATAGATATAAGGCTGCTTCGGCAGCCTTTTTCTTTGTCGTTTTTTCTTGCCCTTTTCGACGGATTCTGCTACAATAAGCCAAAGGGGTTGAGAAGATGACCAAAAAACAAATTGCACAGCTCGCGGTCGAAGCGCTGAAAGAGGAATATCCCGATTCGATCTGTTCGCTCAAATATACCGATCCGCTCCAGTGTCTGGTCGCGACGCGCCTGTCCGCCCAGTGTACCGACGCGCGCGTCAATATGGTCACTCCCGCCCTGTTCGAGCGCTACACCTGCGCCGCGGACTTTGCCGAAAGCACCCCCGAGGAGCTGGCGGAATATATCAAATCCTGTGGGCTTTACAAAACCAAGTCGAAGGATATCGTTGCGATGGCGCGCGTCCTTTGCGAGCGCTACGACGGCGAGGTTCCCCATACGCTCGACGAGCTGACCGCCCTGCCCGGTATCGGCAGAAAAACCGCCAATCTCGTCATGGGCGATATCTATCATATGCCCGGCGCCGTCGTGGTCGATACCCACTGCATCCGTATCACCCGTCGTCTCGGTCTGCATAACGAGACCGATCAGAAAAAGATCGAAACGATTCTGCGCGGGCTTCTCCCGCCGGACGAAAGCAACGATTTTTGCCATCGCCTCGTCCTTCACGGCAGAGCCGTCTGTACCGCCCGCAAGGCGATGTGCGACGACTGCTGTATGAAAGATTTTTGCCGCAAAAAGCCATGATCTCTCACCTGATACCCGACCTTTTCCGAAAAAGGAGAAGGTCGGTTTTTTTATTCATACTAGTTTTCAATAGAAAGAAGACAACTATTATCGAGGATGATTTTTGCAAGACGAGGCGAAGGACGCCGCTAGGCTGGCGCCTAGCAAGGACGACAACGAAGTATTGCAGAAATCAGTCCGATAAGAATGTCTGGTTTTTAATGAAAACTAGTATCCGTATGTCAATTATAATTCCTATTGACAATTAAACGTTACATTGCTATAATTATTATGAAGGATTTGTAACCTTTTCTTTTGTGTGAAATAATCATCAAAAAGGCAGGAGGGATCATGATGAAAAGAACCGTATCCGTTGTTCTGGCAGTCGTATTATCTCTTGCCTTACTCTTTTCATCCGTTCCCGTTTCGGCTGCCGAATCCATCGAAATCTCGGCAGATACCGTTACCGCCGATCTGAACGCGGGCGATCCTGTCAGCGTGCCTGTCAAATTTGTCGATACCGTCGCTTATCTCTACGGCAGCGTGACGGCAGAATGGGATCCGGACGCGCTCGAGCTCACCGGTATCGATTATACCGACCTGGCTCCTAAGCCGTCCGAACCCCTACCGATCACCAATACCGGCAGTTACAAGATCTCCTTCGGCGATCGTGAGGCGGCCGCTCCCTTTGAAGGCTCCGGTACCGCCTTTACGCTGAATTTCATCATCACCGACACCGCTGCTGCGGGAGATTACGCGATCACCCTGTCAGAAGCCGCTCTTTTTAGCGCCGACAGCAGCGAGTTGACTGTCACGCGCAAGGAAGGTCAGATCACCCTGACAGAAGCCGATCATATGCATTCTCTGACCCCGCACGAAAAGACCGACCCCGACTGCGAGAATGACGGTCATGAAGCGTACTGGGAGTGTGAGGGCTGCGGCGCGCTGTTCAGCGATGAAGCAGGCGAAAACAGCATTGAAGCGCCGGTCGTCATCCCTGCTCTGCAACATAAATGGGATAAAGGCGTCGTGAAGAAAGAACCCTCCTGCAGCGAAAGCGGTCTGATTCTCTATACCTGTCAAAACGATCCCGAGCATACCAAAACCAAAACCATCAAGCCCACAGAACACAGCCTTACCCATGTTCCCGCCAAAGCGGCTACCAAAACCGCTGCCGGCAACAAGGCGTATTATGTCTGCAGCGAATGCGGCAAATATTTCCGCGACAGCAAAGGCAAAACCGAGATCACCGATCCGAACGAGGTCGTGATCTCTCCGCTCAAGCAGCAAAAGGCAAAGACC